>JAILAA010000109.1 GCA_024681875.1 Prevotella sp. | reverse complement strand
ATGGCCTCCTTGCATATGCCCGTATATTGGTCGAGTGCTTCTGATATTTCTTTCATTCCTTAGTAGTGGTAAGAGACTGCTAAGTTACTGAAAATCAGGTACTTGACCAAATTTTATTAGTTATATATTGTTAATGTAACTTATTGATTTTCAAACGATTAAATGTATAATTAACTAAGTATTGATTTCTATTTTTCACGCAAAAATAGCCTTTTTCATTCTAACAAGCAAATATATAATCAAAATTGTTATGGAATTGAATATATTTAGCATTATATGCAGGCATCGTTGCTACTTGTAATAACCGATGCGGACGAAGTGGCGGGGCTGACGGCATTGAGTCATCTCTTTGATCCAGATATCATTCACATCCTTTTACTGCATAGAGTTATGGTTTTTCCGCTAAATATTTGGTTATTCTAAAGATTGTGATTATATTTGCATCAACATTTAAAGATATAGCGAAGCTGCTTATAGGGAATCAGATCATCTCAACGAAAGAAAAATATGACGCAAGAGAATAAAGACAGATTACTGCGATTGCTCCAGCAACACAAGGCCCTTGGCATATCCGACCAGATAGACTTCGACAAGTTCTATCTATACTCCATCATCACGCACTCTACAGCCATCGAGGGCTCTACGGTGACGGAGGTGGAGGCGCAACTGTTGTTCGACGAGGGCATCACCAGCAGCAAGCGCACCATGTTGGAGCAGCAAATGAACCTCGACCTGAAAGTGGCTTACGACTACGGCCGCGAGTGGATTCGTCGGCATGAACCTATCACGGTGGATTGGCTTGTTCTCTTGGCATCTAAGGTAATGGCTCGCACTGGTAGCGAGTATCACTCTATCGGTGGTGATTTCTCTGCCGCAAAGGGTGAACTGCGTAAACTTAATGTCACAGCTGGCACAGGCGGCAATTCTTATCTGTCGTATCAAAAAGTACCTGCGCGTCTCGCTACCTTCTGCGAGGAATTAAATCGATGTCGCAAAGCCATTGATCCCGCTGATGTGGCCGCTGTTTACGACCTCAGTTTCTGGGCACATTTCGAACTGGTGACCATCCACCCTTGGGCTGATGGCAATGGACGCACCTGTCGCTTGTTGATGAACCTGTTGCAGTGGGAGTTTGATGTACTTCCGACTAAGGTACTCAAAGAAGACAAGGCCGAGTATATTCAGGCACTGATTGACACCCGCGAAAGCGAAAACCTCAATATCTTCCTCGATTGCATGGCCCGTCATCACTGTCAGCACCTGCAGGCAGAAATAGACCAATTCACAAAATCTACAACTGGGAAAGTGGTCGATAAACATGACCTGAAGCAGAGAATGGTCGATAAATGGTCAATAAAGCCCTCTCTGGCAGAGAAAATGGTCGATATTTTGATTTTCGTGGACGATAAGCACGAAATTACTACAGAAGCCATTGTTGCCAACTTCGGGTTCCCTCCTACCACCGCCAAGCGTTACCTCCGCCAGCTCACGGAGTTTGGCTATCTGGAGTCGCATGGCGGCAATAAGAATAGAACATACACCAAGAAGTAAAAACGAAACAGTTCATCCAGTGTGGAATAGTTGCTACTTGTAATAACCGATGCGGACGAAGTGGCGGGGCTGACGGTGGGGACTCCAGGAGATGTGGAGCCAGTTGGAGCCAGTGAGGAGCTGGTCGGTGAGAGTGTGGTGGCGCAGGAAGTCGACGAGGCGCTTGAACCGGGCAGGGTCTTTGGGACGGATATCGGCGGCCTGATCCTTCTTGTGCTGCGAGTTGGGCACGCCGCCCACCCGTCGGTTCACGTCCTCGTTGCGGAAGCCTGAGTTGACGAGGATAGGGCAGCCGATGGCCTCTCGTGCAGGCTTCGCCTGCTGCGCCGAGGATGGCGGCGATGATGTAGCTCAGGATCTGGAGGATGGTTTTTACAGTCTTGTTCATAGTTTTGTGTGTTTTTTATAGTAAATAGATAGGTTTTAACTGTTTGTATGTCAAAGCTTTGTGTGGTCTCTTGAATACTCTACAAAGGTACGAAAATAATCCGAGAATACCAAACTTTTTCGCAAGGAATATTCAAATTAAACAGCCCTTTTCTTGGTTTTTCAAAATAATAATTGTATCTTTGCACGCAACAATATAAATCGATGTTGACGCCATATAAAATAAATGCCTATTGCGAGGAATTCAAACCAAAGTGGGCATGCACAATGCCAGTAGGTTGCCCGCCTGAGGACGTGTTAGTTCCCAGCGAGCATGCGTTTTTCCGCTTGGCTAGTCAGATGAATTCTTATACGGCCGATGATTTCAGAACTTACGCTGAGGCTGATTCTCAACGAAATTGGGGCGAAAAACTTCCATTGGCTGTAGGATTATCTCTTATTGACAATGAGGCCAAAGCTCGCAAGAACTTGAAACTCCCAATGTTTCGCCAGTTCAAGGGTATCATAGCACTGTCGCTGAATCCGACTGATGGTGTTGTGAAACAAACGGGTGTCCATCTTTCCCATTACACTTGGTGGAGGACAAAATCTTTCCAAATGTCAAACTTAACAATGCTGCAGTTATGAGACCTCTAACACTGATTAATACGCTTGAATATTATGATGTGCCACAGATACTGGTGGCGGCTGATGCAACAGGTACCAACTATCTCTGCACCTTGTATAAGAATGATGCAGAGGACGGATATCACTATCTGGGCGTACAGATTTCCGAGCCCCGATTAATGGCATTTATAGGTGGTCAGCTTGACCTTCGTGACGCATATATTCATCCTGAAGTTGAGAATGCATTGTATGTTGTCACTGCCAAGCAGGAGTTTTTGACTGCAACGACAATTTTGCAGCCACAAGAGCTTACCGAGGATATGCTGCCCGAAGCAGGCTATTTCTACGATGCATCCGACTTGTCTGACGAAACGGAGCCACAGACTGACACCTATCAGTTGGAAGTGCCGGCTCGCGACCGCATCACGTTCTCAACTCTTATCAGTCGAATGGGTTGGCGTGCATTATCTTTACGTAATGTATTGAAAGGGAAAGCTGCGATTTTGTAATTCTGATGAAGATGGGCTGGTCACTCAAGCTGCAGATAATAAAAAACGACAAGGACGCTGGGGGTCACTAAAGAGGTGGATGTGAACTCAGCTCCAGCGCCATCAGGTTTATCTGCTGGCAATCGTAGGCGGTTAGGGTTATCTTTTCATTGCGATGAGGCCAGGCTGAGAGCATTAGCAGACGACCGTTGGCACATGCATCAAACTGCTCTCCTTTTGGCTTTGAGAGGGGAGAGAATCCGTTGCGTAGTATCACTACGGTAGGCAGCCCCAGATCGAACGCGGTTCGCATGACACGCTTTTCACCGGGAGAGATGGCGGGAGAGATGAGTACACAACCGGCTTGGGCATCGGCTATGTACCGACTTATCTCGACCTCGAGTTGGGCAGCAGAAAGACGCCGGGAAATGCGCACGTTCTGCCGCCAAGGAGCAGCTAACAGCGCACGGTTGCCAATGCCGTTGTACGTCCAGGAACCTATCTGCCAGTCAAAAAAGGGACGCAGCAGCAGAGGGTTCTCGCGCTTCATCAGCAGGCGGCGGGGGTTTTCGCGGAGGTAGTGCTTCCAGCGCTGGTATTCTTCGTCGGTACGAAGCACCAGGTCGTTATATCCAGGCTCGAAGAGCAGACCGTGTTCCGGGTGACTGCCCTTGAGGGTCTGTTGCGACTCAGTCGCATCAAACCGTGGAGCAACCAAACGGCGGTAGTGCCGTCCGCAGCCCACCTTGAAGCCGCGAACCACCGTGCTCAAATGGCAGGATAGGGGCTCGTTGACAAAAAGAATGCCGTGCAAATGGTCAGGCATCATCTGAAGTTCGAAAACTTTAATCTGAGGATAGTGGCTTGGTATTCCCCACCATTCATCCCTGACGGCTGAACCGAGAGCTGTCAGCTCTATGCGGGCATCGTCACTACTTCCATAGACGCGGCCAAACAACGGCCTTCGCCCTTCAACGGTCATTGTAAGCATATAAATGCCTCGCAGGGTATAGTCATGCCCCACAAAGCGCCGCTTCATCGATGGTTTCTTCTCACCGGCAAAAGCTTTCTTTCGCTCATACTTTTCTTTGTCCATCGCTGCAAAGGTACTAAAAAATATGAACCCCCTAAAAAAAACTCGGAAATATCTTGAGGATGCCCTTCAGTATTGTTCTGCCCAAACTCTTGACGCGCCGCTGCATCGTGCCCCGCAACATATTCCTTTTTTCGGTTCTTCCGCTTTTCCAGTTGGTCGGATAGGATAATTCGCTAAGAAGGAAGCCGGTGTCGTTAAATATTTAGATGTACCACCATTTAAATATTGACGACATGAATTCCAGCTTCCTGTACCATGCATTTGGAGTGAAAGAATATCACTACCATGCAACTGCCTACAAAGATAGTGCAATTTTTCTGAAACTCAAGTCAAACCCGCCGAAAAAATGCAAATGTCCGCATTGTGGCAGCGAAAATGTCATCAAATACGGCAAGCAATACCGTGAAATCCACAACTTGCCGATAGGCGGCAAGCAGACATATCTCTCGCTGACCATCCAGCGCTATCAGTGCAAGGACTGCGAGAAGGTGTATCAGGCAGACATCCCGTTCACCCATGGAAGCGTCAGCTATACTTACCGTTTTTCCCGGTATGTCCTCGACTTGCTGCGTCTGGGGATGACGATAAAGGACGTGGCATTCCACCTTGGCGTGGGCTGGGACATGGTGAAGGACATACACAAGCGCTACCTCAAACAGAAGTACTCCTATGTAAGCATCAAGAAGGTGAAGCGCATAGGCATCGACGAGTTTGCCGTGCGCAAAGGACACGTCTATAAGACCATTGTCGTAGACCTTGACACGGGACATATAGTATATGTAGGCGACGGCAAGGGATCCGACGCGCTGGATGACTTCTGGAAGAAGGTGAAACGGCAGGGAGCGAAGATAGAGCTGGTCACCTCCGATATGTCTGCAGCCTATATACACTCCGTCATAACCAATGCTCCCGATGCGACACACGTTTTCGACAAGTTCCATGTCGTGAAGCTCGTACATGAGGCTGTCGACAAGGTGCGCAGGAGCATCTGGAGACAAGAAACCGACTTGGAAAAGCGTGACCTCATCAAGGGGGCGCGATGGATGCTGCTCTCGAAGACCCTCGACAAGTTCGATGACAAGCAGAAGGAAAGGTTCCACAACATACTCGCCACAAACGAACCACTCTTCAAGGCATATTACCTGAAGGAGGACATTGACCAGATATGGATGCAGCCAAACAAGGAGGAGGCAGAGAAACAACTGCAATACTGGTGCGACAGGGCCAAGGAAAGCAAGCTTCCGGCGATGGTCAAGTGTGCTAACTCGCTACTGTCACACCGCACAGGAATCTTCGCCTGGTATGATGCCAAAGTCACCAATGCCATGCTCGAAGGAACAAACAACAAGATAAAGGTGCTCAAGAGAAAAGCATATGGCTATAGGGATGACGAATACTTCAAACTGCTGCTGCTTGGACTACATGACACTACCATCAAAGAGCTGGCAAAGAATTACTAAATCCTACCCCGACCAACTGGAAAAGCGGAAGAACCCTTTTTTCTTTATCCATATCGAGCAGATTCTGGGCAACTACCAGAAAGAAAAATCGGACAGAGCGCAGGCTGGCGGGCACGTGGCAGCAGACAGGCAAGCTGCCGCCCCGATACACGGAGATTGACGAGTTGACGAAGTAGTCTGTGTATCAATCGTTTAGGGGCTTATATAAGTCTTATAGCAGGTCTTATATAAGACACCATCGTCACCATATACATCATGCGCTCCGTGTAGTCGTGATAAAATGTGCAAATGTGCAAATTGCATACATTTTTTTCGGGTCTTCACAGGAATGACGTGATACCAGCATCGTGCAGAGCGAGCAGACGAAGTTCGAAATAGCGGTCGTCGGTGAAGCCATAAGCCTCACGCTTCATCACCTTAATCTTGTTGTTGATTCCCTCCACCATTGCGGTTGT
>JAILAA010000047.1 GCA_024681875.1 Prevotella sp. | reverse complement strand
GGATGAAGCGGACGGATGGTATTAAGTTCCATCTTTTCGCTTCATTCTATCGAATGCCTTATACATCTATGAATAATACAAAACTCATAAAAAAATAGCATAACATTTGGTCGTATACAAAGAAATGATTACCTTTGCACTCGATGATGAGCCATAAATGGTTGCAGGCTCAGCATCAGGTGTTCATTGAAAGCAATACATAGCAGAATGTGGAATTGAGTACGGTTGCCAATTCGTAACCCAGTTTTTCCTCAATCTCCCAGACTGCCTTTATCTAAAGAAAAGCTGAGAATTCTTACAAAGTTACGAAAAAACAGTAAAAGAGCAAAAAATAAGTTACTTTTTCAAATATGCGATGGTTTGCACTATGCCGCGCATAAAAAGGAAGGCGAGGAAGGCGCACCAGAGGGCGTCGTTGTGCCACAATGACGCCAGACACAGCCAGAGTGCAAAGAACACCACAGCGGCCACAAAGCAAGCCACTAACATTTCCTTGGCACGCGTCATTCCGATGAAGATGCCGTCCCACACGAAGGCCGCCATGCCCGCAAAGGGAATACAGACCGCCCAGGGCAGATAGTGGCGGGCGGTGGCTATAACGTCAACATCGGTAGTGAGCAGACGCAACAAGAATCTGCCGCCAAAGGCGTAGACCATAGTAAAGAGTAGTGCCATAGCAAAGCCCCAAAGGAATAGACGACGTACTGTCAACTGTAACATTGCTGCATCATGTGCTCCCACGTGACGTCCCGCCAAAGCTTCACCGGCATTGGCAAAGCCGTCGGTCATATAACTGTAGATGGTGAAGAACTGCATCAGCAGTGTGTTCGCTGCCAGTATGAGCGCACCCTGTGCCGAGCCCGCCGATGTGAAATATAGGTTTACGGCAACCAAACAGACGGTGCGGAGGAAAAGGTGGATGCTGATGGTGGAAGGTGGAGGGAGATTTGTCTTTTCGTGGCTGTTTGAGGTATTCTCCTTCCACCTTCCACCATCAACCCTCCACCTTCCACCATCAACCATCAACCAAAATCCAGTAAGAAATCCAGCCCATTGCGCCACTACAGTGCCTATGGCCACGCCCACGATGCCCATATCGAAGACAAGGACCAGCACTAACGATGTGGCGATGTTCACCACGTTCTGTCCGATGGCGATAATCATGGGCTGGCGCGTGTTCTGCATACCGACGAGCCAGCCCGTGACCACGTAGAGACCGAGTACTGCCGGCGCACCCCAGATACAGATATAATAATAGGGAGTGCAGAGTGTGGCGACGTCGCCCTCGGCCTGCATCAGCCAGAACGTGAGCAGGCGTAAGGGTTCCTGCAGCACTATGATGGCCACTCCGAAACAGAGGGCCATTGTCAGATAACGGCGTCTAATGCGTCTCGTTTCGTTCCATTGCCTGGCTCCATAGGCCTGTGCCGTCAGTCCGCTGGTACTCATCCGCAGAAAGACGAACAGCCAGTACATGACATTGAAGATCATCGAGCCGACAGCAATGGCGCCGATATGTCTGGCGCCACCTACGTGACCCATGATAGCCACGTCGCACAGTCCCAACAGCGGCACCGTGATGTTCGACACGATGCTGGGCAGCGCCAGCCGCAGAATATCCCTGTCTATTTGGCCACGGACTATCACGGACAAAAACGGTTTTTGTAAATTGCTATGGTAGGATGCCGGCACAGGACTTAATGCTTTCACTCACCTGCGGTCCGTTGTCTTCCCATACGTTGTTGGGGCCGTTGGCGTTCTTCAGGTATTTCTCGGCAGGCGTCCAGTTGTGGCGGATGGTAATGCCGCTACTGCCCTCGTCGGTGTAGAGATAGAACCAGTGCTCGGGGTCGTGAACATAAGACGGGCTGTAGATGCTGTCCACAACGTTCTCCTCGATGATGGTGTTGGGTTGTGCTCCCAAGGTGTAGATGCCGGCAGTGTCGTACATGTGGCGGGCATAGTGGTGGATATAGTTGGCACGTACTACATTGTCGGCCATGGCACAAGGCTGGCGGTTCCAGCCCCAACCAAGGCTGATGCCGGTGTAGGATACATTGCTGATTTCGTTGTGCTCGATATGGATGCCGCGTACAAAACCGGCGCCGATGCCGAGGCATCCCCAGTCTTCGTTGGCCGCGTCATCGATGCGGTTGTTGCTGATGGTGAGGTTGGTGCACGTTTCGCGCTGGTCAAAGGGGTTGTAGGGCAGGTGCGCCTCGTGGCCTTCGGGGCCGAAACTGCCAGCGAGGATGGCGGTGCCGCCAATATCGGTGAACGTACAGCGGTCGACGGTTCCCCCATTGACATAGCGGTAGTAGTCGAGAGCCGTAGAGGCGGTGTGGCGGACGGTGCAGCCCGATAGGGAAAAATTCTCGGCACAGTTGACGGCGACGGCGGCGGCAGGGCGGCCTACCCACCCTTGGTTGTCGAGCTTGTGGTCGCCGTTGGGACGGCTGATCTGCGGACGTATCTTGTACGCCTCAATCATATACATGCCGGCCTGCAGTGGTGCATGGCCCTTCATACTGGGCCGCAACCACGTGCTGTGCTCGAAGGTGATGCCTTCGAGGGTCACGTCCTTCACGGGCTCGTCGGGCGTACCCTCTACCATCAGTAGCGTCTCTAAAGCTGGGGCGATGACCTCGGCAGTCTGCATGTCCTCACCTGACAGTGGCATGTAGTAGAGCTTTTGTTGCTGTGTGTCTAGCCACCACTCACCCGGCTCGTCCAACAGTTCGCGGGTGCCTGTGAGGTAGAAAGCAGAGTTGTGCTGGCCATTGGGCGTCACCATCGGCGACGGCCACGGATGCATGAAATGGATGTGGCTCTCAGGTTGATGGAAAGTCAGGGCGACAGAATCGCCCTGCACACGCATATCCTTGATGCGCAGGTTGGCTACGCACCACATTTCGTGGAGAACCATCTCGAGAGGTGTGAGGTGTGAGGTATGAGGTGTGAGCTTGGCTACCGCCTGGCGGGGCACGTAGATGATTTCACGCTGTTTGTCGACGCTGAGGATGCGGTGCATCTGTTCGAAGTCGGAGACGTCGCGGGCACGGACGGCCTTGCGACCGTTCACCCACAGTTGGCGGAACTCCAAAGGGCGTCCGTTCCATAAAGGTACATCGGCTATCCAGAGGTCGCCTTCTTTGCGCCAGCCACTGATGACCACGCCGCCGCTCAGTCGCACGTCGCCTTCGGCAATGATGCGCGTGCCGCTGTCCTCGGGACGCAGGATGACGGGCTGCGACAGGCGGTAGGTGCCGGGCTGCAGTTTCAGGACGGGTGAACCGTCCTGCGCAGTGCCTTGCAGACGGGCAAGGCGTGCCTTTTGCAGGGCCTGCTCAATGGTGTACTCGCCAGGCTCTACTGTAATGGCGTTATCCTGTGCCATGACCCATAGCGGGACAAATATGAGAAGGAGGAATCGATACATATTTTCGTATAATTCGTTGTAGCGGTGAACCTGTAATTCGTATGATTCGTAAAATTCGTTGTCAAAAGCCTACCATTCGTCTGTGCGGAAGGACGAGACGGGCAGGCCGTCGTGCATGAGGTCGCCCACGACCCAGTCATGGAAGGCATAGCGCACGGCGACAGGCTGTTTCACGTCGGCACTAGTCACGTAGACGCGGTTGCGGTTGACCCAAGCCTTGGCAGGATGGAAAACACGGTCGGCACCGGCAATCTCGAAGTTGTCGCTGTACGAGCCGTTCTCGAAGTACACCCACTCCTTGGAGCGGTCGAAGGCCACGACGGCGGTGTCGTTCTTGAATTCCACGGAAGAATAAGTGGCGAATTCGGGCAGGCCCTTCACACCGTAGGTGTTGCTGAGCGCCAAGAGCGCCAGGCGCTCGCCGGCGATGCGTTTCTTCCTTGGATGGATGACGTCCTTCAGACCCACGTCGAGCAACACTGCCATGCGACAGTTGCTGACGTTTTTCTCCACCATCGCCTGTTGTTCGCGTAGCAGAGCACTGTTGTACAATGCCCAGTCGGTGACGCTGTAGTCGAAGGGAGCTATCTGACAATAATAGAAAGGGAAGTCACCCTGCCGCCATTCTTCGCGCCAGCCTTGAATCATGCGCGAAAGGAGCGGGGCGTAGAAAGCACAGCGGGGCACGTTGTCCTCGCCCTGATACCAGATGGCACCACGGATGCCATAACCGATAAGTGGTGACAGTTGTCCGTTGAAGAGAGCGGTGGGACAGCGTTGCTGCAGTTTCTTGACGTCGTCCTCGGTAATGACCTGCTGTACCTTCGGGAAAGCCTTCAGCCAGTCGGCCTTCATCCACGCTTCGCAGGCCGAGCCGCCAAAGGCCGTGCAGATGAGGCCGACGGGCACGCCGAGCTGGCGGCGCAATGCACGACCGAAGAAATAGGCTGTGGCGGAGAAGTCGCGCACGCTGGCCGTGGCGGCCTCGCTCCATGTTCCCTCCACGTCGTCTTTTGGTATCAGTGAGGCCAAGCGCTTCACGGTGAAGAAATGCAACAGCGGGTCGGCACAGTCGAGCAGTACCTCGGTGGCGCCCTCCACAGGCTGCGCCTTGTAGCCCTTCATCTGCATCTCCATGTTCGACTGTCCAGAGCACAGCCACACTTCGCCGATATAAGCCTGGATAGTAAGGGGTGAGAGGTGAGAGGTGAGAGATGTGTTTCGCGGATGCTTCTCATTAAGGGTAATTGTGAAGGGACCACCGGCCTCGGGTGTGTGTAGCATCACTTCGAAGGAGCCGTCATTGGCGGCTGTCACCTGATAAGTCTGGTCATCCCAGGACGTAGTGATGCTGATAGTGGCATTTTTTGTGGCTGTACCCCAAAGGAGACATTCTGTCTGTTGTTGCAGCACCATGCCATCGGAAAAGAACGCCGGCAATTTGATCTCTGCCTTCGCCGAAATAGCGATAAAAACAAATAATACGCAGATAATCCGTTTCATCATATCTTCAGTTTTCATAATTCCATCTTTAATATAACAGGACCGAGGAGTCCGGCAGGAAGGAGACCGTCGCCTTTAGTGCGGTACTTCGCGTTAGTCCAGATGCCCTCGAAAGGCGGTGTGCCGAGGTCAGCGCCGCGCAGGGCGTTGTGCCACGTGTTCACCACCTCAACCACCAGTTCGTTTTTGCCTTCACGCAGGTAACTGTCGATATCGACGGTGAACGGCGGCATCCATAATATGCCCAGGTCGCGGCCGTTCAGCCACACGTGGGCAATATCGCGCACGTCACCCAAGTCGAGGACGACACGGTCTCTGACGTTCTCGCCGTGGTAGTGAAGCGTCGTGCTGTAGCGAACATGACCGCTGTAGAAGCGTACAGTGTTTTTTTTGTGGTCGGCCCACGAGAACAGCGTGTCGCTCTTCACCTTCTCGCCATTCTCCTCGAACAACAGCTCCCAGTCGTCGGTCTTCCATTTGAAGACGGTCTGCGGCATGTCGGGACCAATCATCGGCATGTGCCAGCGGGCGCTGACGTGTGGACGGATGCTGTCTTCGCCAAAGAGGACGAACAGTGACTGATGGGGCTGCATCCTCACGTTCAGCGCGGTGAGCGAGTCACTGGTTATAACATCGTTCACATCGATGAAATGGCGGTTTTTTAGCGGGTCGTAGAACATGACGTTCTTCGTGTCACAGCGGAAGACGGCGGTGAAACGCTGCTCCTTATCGAGTAGGTTGCTAAGGAAATAGATGTCCTTTGCCCTGTCGCGGCGGTGACAGAAGGCGATGTCGGGTGGCAGTTGCACATCGGGTGGCAGGCCACCGATGACTGACTCTTTATACGGTTTGTCAATGACGGTGACGCCCTGATCTCTGAGCTCTTGGATGCGGGACTGTGCTTCCGGGGAAACCTGAAGATGCTGTGGCACCACGAGTATGGAGTAGTGGAAAGGCTGATGAAGCAGACCGTCGGGATTCATGGAGTCGAAGGAATAGCCGCCGAGGGCGTTGACCCATTTCTCAGGGTCGGCAATATTCGCGCTGTGCTTCACACCTACAGGACTTTCCTCCATGGGCTGGCCGACGTTGGAGAGACGTTCTCTTTCGGCTGCAACACGTTTACTGCCTATTAGACCGGGCAAAATATCAATCAACTGCTCAGGGCGCCAGGCGCGACGTGGCATGTCGTCACCCGTATAGACGGCGATGTCGACCACGGGCGAGCCTTTCTGCAGCAATTGCTGACAGCGCGTGACATAATCGACAAAAGCTTTCGCCTCGGGCATCCACGTCTGGTCGCGCTGGAAGAAAACGCCGATTCCATCGAGTGTCATGCCAGGCTTCTTGTCTGTCCACGGGTTGTGCGTGAAGACGTGGAAGAACAAGCGGTTCATGCCTGAAGCGAGCTGCCGGTCAAGCAGTGTCTTGATGCTGGCCGGCGTCTCGTCCCACACACCGCGCACCTCCGTGAAGCCTTCTGCCTGAACAATGTTCTTGCCGTAGACATGGGCGCCGCTGATGGCGTCGAGCATGTCGTTGGGCTTGTCGTGCGTGGGCGAATTCAGCCAAAACTCACCCATCGGCGCGTCAACGTTCTTGTAGTGCTGCATGCCGTCGCTGACCATTGTCGGGGCGACGCTCTCCGCGGAGAGTTGCACACCGTATTGCCGTGCTTTCTCAGCGACGGTTGTGAAAAACACGTCCTGCAACAGGTCGTTGATGGTGAAGCGCACGTCGCGAAGCACTTGTTCGCTGGTGAGGCCGATACCCTTCGCTTCGGGCATGCCTTCGATGGGCACGCCGGCATAGACGGGAAGGAAGGGCACCAGGTCGTAGCCACGACGCTTTAGAAACTCTGATGCAAAGTTCTTGCTCCAGTTCTGCGAGCCGCACTCCCACGAGTCAACGTGCATAAAAGTCACCACATTGCTGTGGGGGCGTTGCATGAAAGCGCCGAACCAGTTATCTAACTGTTTGCTGACGGCGACCGCTGAGAACTTATCACATTCTAAACCTTTGGCGCCGCCGGCCGTGGCGTTGGTGTGGCCAGTGGAGGCGTGGCCCATACGCAGGATGCGGACGTACTTGTTTTCTGTAACTTGCCGGGTATAGAGTGATTCCTGTCCTGCTTTTTGTGACAAGCCCTTCACATTCTGCATCACTTTTTTAGGCTGGCGCCAGAAACTGCCATTGAGACTCTCGTACTGGTCGATGACAGGCTGAGCGGAGAGACGGATGTCGTTCATTTTCAGCACAGGCGTCCACTTTGCGGCATCGAGGTCCTCAGCGCCAGGCTCGGAGCCATCGGGAGTCCAGACAAAGCGGAAATGACGGGCTGTGGTTTCAGGCAGGGAGTAGGAGTAGTGGTTGGCGTTGTGGCGCAGGTGCAAAAGGGTATTGGTGTTCTGCCAACCTTGGCGGGGTGGCGTCAGCTGGCGCACCTCCCTGAACGCCGTACCGCTCTCATTGGTGCTGGCTTGGACGAGCATTCGCTGTGTCTGGATGTTGTTGGCAGACGGGAACAACTCGATGCTGCGCACTGTGACGGGGTGGTCGAAGGAATACTGGATATAGCCTGGCTCCGTGGCGCGAAAAGTGCCCTTTTCATCGCGTGTGATGGTGCCGCTGACAGTGGGAGTGGGGGCGATGACATCGCCCCAAACGGGACAGACAAAGGTGGCAATGTCTTCGTAGTAAGCACCAGGGCTAATGGCAGGGGCAGGTAGGAGCGAATCGGGTACTGTTTTCATCCGTGGAAATACAGTCTTGTCCGTGAAGATCCGTGAAAGTCCGTGGCTGTCAAGTCCGATGATGGTGTCGCTCCACACTACTTGCTGCATGGATTCCTCGGGCGTGATCCATGGACCGCCAGCCAGGGCAAAGCCGTCGCAAATATGGAAGCCTAATTGCAGTCCGAGACTGTCGGCCTGCTGCATGGCGTAGTCGACAAGCTGCCAGAAGCGGGGTGACAATTGCTGCGCCGGAACCATCTCCAGTCGGGGGAGGTTGGAGGGGGCTTCCTCTGTGCCTCGTATGGGCATGAGATAGCAGCCGCCGAGACCCACGTCCTTCATGGCCTGCAAGTCGGCCTTGATGCCGGCCTCGCTGACGGCTCCATACATCCAGTACCAGAATGTCCAGGGCTTGTCTGTGTCGGCGATGCCGACACCTACGGAGAAATAATAAATGAGAAATGATAGGAGGAGTCGCTTCATATTATTCGAACCAAAGTCTTGCTGAGAGGACGCCAATGCCTTTCGACCAGTGAGGCTGTGCCGACGGGCCGTTAAGGTCGGTGGTGTTCACTTTGTTGCGTATGGCAGGGATGACTTCAAAGAGCGCAATGCCTGTCTCGGGGAGCGTGTAAAGGATATGGTCACGGCCGTCGCGAGGGGTGAAGACACCAACGTAGCATCTGTCGCCACTGCGGGGCAGTGTAGGCTGGATGCCAATCTTGCCCTCAGCCGTCTCTATCTGCATCCATTTCACACCGGCAAAATAGCCCTTAAACTCAGGATAGTCCCAGCTCTCACCGGGGATGGGGTCGTTGTAGACGGTCTGCCAATAGCCGTACTGCGGGCCTTCCATGCGGTTCTGCCACACGCGGTAGGGGCCGCAGCCTACCCAGTGCTTGCCTTTGACTTTGTCCTCGGGGTAGTCGAAGCAGATGCCCATCAGGTCGACCACGCCGTTGAAGTCGTAGCGAGCGACTAACTGTACGGAGCCGTCGTCTTGGAAGTGCCAGTCCACAGTGTAGAGGCTACCATGTCTGTAGTTGGCCTTCAGTGTGCCGTCCTTGAACTCAAAACCGTTGAAGACGCCTTGGTCAGCATACTCGGTATACTGTGTCTTCTTCTGGAATGCCTCCTTGTCGTCATGATTGTAAAAACCGTCCTGCGAGCGGTCACTGCGCTTGGCAGCCACGAAGCGCGGACCGTTGCCAATGGCGATGGTACGGCCGGCCGTCTGCACGCTGACGAGACGTCCGTCTTTCTTAGAGAAAGTATAGGTCTTGTCGGCGGCCTTGACTGTCAGCTGGCCGTCTGTCTCTGTGGTTGTGGCTGTCGGGGAACCGTTGAAGAGAGAAGAAGTGCTTCTCATACGGGTACTCCAGGTAAAGATTTCTTCGCCATACGGATCGGTGGCCGTTATCTGCAGCACGTCGCCCTCACCCTTTGGTGTATCCAAATAGGCCTCATCGCCAGGCTTCACATCTGGCGACTTCAGTGTACCCTCGCTAACCACGCTGACCTTCCTTTCGCCAAACGTTGGCATATTCAGGTATTGATAGGTAAACCGGCAGTCCTTCAAGTTCGTGAAGTCGTAGAGATTCTTGATGAAGATGGTGTTGGTGGTGACAGACAACTGGACAGGGCTCCACACTTCTTTAATAGTATAGAACGAGCCCTCCTTCTCCATGTGCGGGCCGACGATGCCGTCGGAGCCGAAATTGCCGACAGGATCGAGAAGACCGCCTTGGTCAGTACGCAACACGGCCTGGTCCATCAAGTCCCAAAGGAAACCGCCTGCACAGCGTGGGTTCGACATCATCAGATCCCAATAGTCCTTCAGGCCGGCCCCGTGGCCGCCGTCGTAAAGACCATGCAGGAACTCAGTGGGCATGAAAATCTCTTTCTGGCGCATATACTCTGCCGTCTCGCCCCATGAACGGTAATGCTTTGTCTCGAAGCCGTTGCGATTGGCCCAGGGGTAGAGGACGACACGCTGCTGAGGGTCAAAGCGCTGGAAGACGGGCGCCAGCTCGTAGTTGAAACCGCCCTCGTTGCCGTTGCTCCAGAAGATGATGCTGGGGTGGTTGACGTCGCGCATGACCATCTCCTCGGCAATCTGCGTGCCGACGATGGTCTCGTGTGCCCAGTGCCAGCCCGGCAGTTCACATTCCACGTAGAGACCGAGGGAGTCGCAGGCGTCCAGGAACTCGGGGTCGGCGGGGTAATGACTGAGGCGCACGGCGTTCATGTTCATCGACTTGATGAGCAGTACGTCCTCGATGTTCTTCGCCTTGGAAAGGGTGCGGCCGCTTTCAGGGCGGAACGAGTGGCGGTTGACGCCCTTCATGATGACTTTCTGGCCGTTGATGAAAACGCCGTCAGCCCCCTCCGAACCTTCCCCCAAAGGGGAGGCTTCCTTCCCGACAGCTCCCCTTCCTTCGGGGGTGGGACTGTAGCTGTGGCGGTATTCAATGGTGCGGAAACCGAAGCGCTGGCGCTCGACGTGGAGGGGCTTGCCTTGGGCGTCCTTCAGCGTGAAGACGGCGGTGTAGAGGTTGGGCGTCTCAGCCGTCCAGAGTAGGGGGCTGTTGACGGTGAAGTCGTGATGAGCCTGGTCACCGGCGATGGTGATGGCGGGGCTGGCGGCTGCCTTTTTCCCTTTGATGTCGATGACATCGACACATACTGAACAGCCTGGCAGGGCGCGGCTGAGGAAAACGTCAGCTTGGAAGCGGCCGTCCATACCTGCGTTGATGGCCACGCGACTGATGTTCTGCAAGGGCTTTGCCACGATAAAGACAGGGCGCCAGATGCCGCCGAAGTTCCAGTAGTCGGCACGGCGCTCAGCGAGGTTCACCTGTGCGTTGGCGCTCTCCTTCGAGACTTCCACCTCTAAGCGGTTTTTCTTCTTCGGACCGAAGAACACGCGGTCGCTCACGTCGATGGTGTGCCGCGTAAAGCCGCCCTGATAGAGGCCAGCGCCAGCCTTGCGCCCGTTGATGGTGACGTTGGCATCGGTGAAGACGGCCTCGAAGACCAGTTGTATCTGACGACCTTGCCATTCCTGCGGCAGGGTGAACTCGGTCTTGTACAGACCTTTCTCGTTGGCAATGCCTTCGGGCGAAGCCTTGCCGTAGAACCGCATCCCGTATTGGTAGGTGCCAAAGCCCTGCAGTTCCCAGCATGAGGGAACGCCAATCTTTGTCCACTCTCCGCTGTTACGCCCGTCGGTGCATTGGAAGTCCCACTCCACCATATCGTCGCAGCCTGTGCCGCTGAGGTAGAGGCGCTTGGTTTCCTGCGCGGCTATGCCGCTCAATGATAATTGATAAATGATAAATGATAAGATAAGGCGGCGCATAGGTGTTCTGTCTTTGTGTAAATTGTTTTTCCGTGTCAATCCGTGTTATTCTGTAGCTGTTATTCTGATGCGAAGCTGATGCTGCTTTGTCTTGTCGATGCTGTATTTCTTCAGCACGCCGGGCCCGCAGCTGCTGTTGCCTAAACCCATGACGGCGCAGTCGATGCTGAGGAAGGTCTTGCCTTGGTCCTCCAGTTCGTAGTCGTGGGTCTTGCTGGCGATATACTGTGCAGAGTAGGGCAATGCGGAGAAGGAAAAGAGCTCATCAACAGCCTCGATACGGAGTGTCTGGCCTTTCTTTGTCATCAGTTCGACCATCATGCATTCCTCGTGGTTGCCGCTGTCCTGCGGACGGGGGTAGTGGACGTACTGTTCGCTGACGGTGCTCTTCCAAAGACCGACGGGGCACGATGTCTTTCGGTCGGGATAGTTGTCCCATGGACCACGGCCGTACCATGTCAGCTGTTCATACTCTCGTGGCAGTTCGATGACGATGCCGAGGCGTGGCAGCTCAGGCAGACCATCGGGAATGGAGAAAGAAAAAGTGAACTCATTGCCGTTCTGCTCGGTGGTCATAGGGATGGTCAGCGTGTCAAGGCCGCAGCGCTGCCAGTCCTTCGCCAGCCAGTTTCCAAAGCTACGGTCGTTGTCGGTAGGAGCACGGAAAAACTGAGGCCGGATTTTAGAGGTGAGAAGTGAGAGGTGAGAGGTGAGAGATGTCTTATTGGATAGTCGCGGTTTTTCTATCCTCTCATCTCTTACCCCTAACCTCTCACCTCCGTAGACGGCCTGCACCTCGTAGTATTTGGGCGTGAGCGTGCGGTCGCTCATCACGATACCGTTCAGGCAAAAGGCTTTGAGGTTGGGCTTGTCGCCGAAGTCGCCGCCATAGAGCACACGACCGTCCTTGTCAATGAGGCCCTGGTCGGCCCAATCCCAGATAAAACCACCCAGCATACGCGGATGGCTGTTGATTTCGTCCCAGTATTCCTTGAAGTTCCCAAGGGCGTTGCCCATGGCGTGGGCGTATTCGCTGGTGAGCACGGGGCGTGTGTCGGTGGTGTCAAGAGCGATGGAGAGCAGACGCTCCCAACGAGCGTTTTCAGCGCGCTCCTGATCGCTGCCCTCAGGGATGCCTGGATTGAGGTAATCCTGCATGACACGAGGGTAGAAGCGACTGATTACATCGACACTTGCGGGGTCTGGGTTGCCTTGAGCACCTTCGTAGTGCACGAAGCGTGTCGGGTCGTACTCGTGGATCCATGCGGCGGTCATGGCGAAATTGCTGCCCCAGCCGGACTCGTTACCAAGGCTCCAGAAGATGACAGAAGGATGGTTGCGGTCGCGGATGACCATACGCTGTGTGCGGTCTATCCAAGCCGGTGCCCATGCGGGGTCGCTGGCCAGCTGTCCACGCAGGCCGTGCTCTTCGATGTCGGCCTCGTCCATGACATATAAGCCGATGGAATCGCACAATTCGTACCATCGCTCGGTGTTGGGATAGTGGGCGGTGCGCACGGCGTTGATGTGGGCCTGCTTCATCAGTGTGATGTCTTGTAGCATCCGTTCCTCGGTCATCACGTGACCCAAATACGGGTCCATCTCGTGACGGTTGACGCCACGCAGACGGATGGGCGTGCCGTTGACCAGCAACTGTCCATCCTTGATTTCTAAGGAGCGGAAACCGATTTTTTGCTCCACCTGTTCAATCACCTGACCAGCGGAATCGGTCAGCGCCAGGCGCAGTGTATAAAGATAAGGAGTTTCGGCCGTCCACAAATGTGGATTTTTCACAGTTGCACTCATCCAGCCCCATTTCGGATAGCCGCGTTGGGGCATCCGGTCGTTCATGATAGCGGCTTTATGGTCGATGTTAAGCATCGTGGCGGCGTCAGCGGAGAGAACGTTCTCAACAGAGGCCCCGTCGAGTTCACTGGCTGCAATGAGAGGGACGGGTAGGTCGTCGGCGTCGTAGAGACGGGCTTCTACGTGGAAGCCGTCGCCGCGTTGGTTAGGCTGAACCTCTAATTCGGGATGGATGATAAGTTGTGCATCCTGATCGTTTTCGTCAAGAATGGTGCGGATGCCGACGTCGCGGATGCGTATTTTGGGCGTAGCAAAAAGGGTGACGCTTCGGTGAATGCCTGCCAGTCGCCACATGTCCTGATCTTCAAGATAGGAGCCGTCACAGTACTTAAAGACTTGCAGTGTGATTTGATTATAGTGGGAGGTGAGGAAGGGCGTAATTCGGAATTCTGCCGGTTCCATCGAGCCTTGTGAGTATCCTACGAAGTGACCGTTTACCCATAGATAGAAGGCGCTACTGACTGCTCCGAAGCGAATATACACTTCCTGATCCTGCCACTCAGTGGGAATAGAAAAGGCGCGGCGGTAGATGCCCGTTGGGTTGCGCTCTGTGAAGGAGGTATAGTCTTTACGAGGCTCGCCCATAACACGCGGCGGGTCAATCTTGAACGTATAGCCACTGCTGCTGTAGATGGGCGTCCCATATCGACGGTTGGGGACAGCTCCAGCAGGCGGCACCTCCCAGTCGCCAGGAACGGGAAATAAGGCCCATTGCGAATCGTCAAATTCGGATAGGAAGAAGTCGTCAGGTTGATTGGCAGGAGTAGGCGTCCAATGGAAGCGCCACAGTCCGTTGAGCGACAGTTGGCGGTCGCCGGGCTGCTGCTTAAAAGGGAAGAAAGCAACACGTGCCGGCTCGCGGTTGCGCTGCAGCACGCCCTCGTCTTCCCAGTCATGCCTACCATCAGCCAACGTTGCGAGACCAATGAAGAGTGAAAGGAGAATTAGCAGATTGTTTTTCAAGGTCGTAGTTTTTGTTGGGCTGTTTGTCTTATTGGTCTGCAAAGGCGGCAGCCTCGGCCGCTGCGATGATTTCCTCTCTTGACAACTCCTTGGGATTGTGAGTGATGTCCGAAAGGTCAAACTCGTCATCGGAAGGAGATGGTGCTTCCGGAACATCCGGGATATCTGGCGTTTTCTGGATTTCCGGATCTTCCGGCTTCTCCTGAGCATCCGGTGTTTCTATGTTTGGTGCGGCCATCGTGGGTTCTTCCTCCATCTTTGTGCGTTCTGACTTGGCGGCGAAGATGCTGTCGATGAACTGCGGTTCGCGGCGCAGGCGCTCCAGCGTCTCCTTCGACGACAACTGCTGCGCCTCTTTCTTTGAGTAGCCTTGGCCCTTACCGCCCTCCACGCCTTCGATGAAGACCTGGAAGCCGAAGACGGGTGAGCCTTTGTCATCCTTCGTCTGCTTCAACATGCGATATTCCATGCGGACGCGGTTCTTCTGTGTCCACTCCAGAAGCTTCGACTTGAAGTTCACCTCCTTATACGCCACCTTGTCGATGTTCACCATCTGCTTCAGGATGCGCTGTTCCATAAAGCGGCGCACAGCATTATAACCCTGGTCGAGATAGATGGCACCGACGAGGGCCTCAAAGGCATTGCCTGCCATATAGCTATTATGCGAGTGCTGCTGCTGTGTCTTGCTCTGTATAAGCTCGTTTAAGCCCATTTCCTGCGCCAACTTCCCCAGCGAGTCGCGGCTGACCAGCTTCGAACGGGTATTGGTGAGGAATCCCTCTCGCTTAGTTTTGAACCGCTCAAAGACAATGTGCCCCACAACGGCATCGAGCATGGCATCGCCAAGAAACTCCAGTCTCTCATTGTTAAGGGGTTTCCCCTTGTCGTTGCGCTGTCCACTGCTACGGTGCGTCAGTGCAATCTTGTATAGCTCAATATGATTGGGATAAAAGCCCATGATGCGGCGCAGCGAGCGGCGCAGCTCCTTGTCGTCGCCCTGGAAAGGCAGGCGAATACGGGCAATAATGTCATGAAAGGTCATAGTAGTAAAACCGCCTACCCCCTACCCTTCCCCAAAGAAAGGGAGTTTGGAAAACAAGTTGTTGTCAACTGTCTTTCTAAACTCCACTCCTTTTGAGAGAGGTAGGGGGTGGGCTTTCTTATTCGTATTTCTTGAACACCACGCAGGCGTTGTGACCGCCGAAGCCGAAGGTGTTGCTCAGTCCGGCACGAACGATGCGTTTCTGAGCTTTGTTGAACGTAAAGTTCAAGTTATAGTCAATTTCCGGATCTTCGTCACCCTCCTCATGGTTAATGGTAGGCGGCACGATGTCATTCTTTACAGCCAAAACTGTGGCCATGGCCTCAACAGCACCGGCGGCACCCAGCAGGTGACCGGTCATCGACTTGGTCGACGAGATATTGAGTTTGAATGCGGCATCGCCAAACACCTCCTTAATGGCCTTGGCCTCTGAAATGTCGCCCACGTGGGTAGACGTGCCGTGCACATTGATATAGTCAATGTCCTCAGGCTTCAGATGGGCATCTTCCAGCGCGTTCTCCATCACCAGCTTGGCGCCCAAGCCTTCGGGGTGAGAGGCTGTTATATGATGTGCGTCGGCACTCATACCGGCACCTACGAACTCAGCGTAAATCTTGGCACCGCGGGCCTTGGCATGTTCCAGCTCCTCGAGGATGAGGCAACCAGCGCCCTCGGCCATGATGAAACCGTCGCGGCTGGCGCTGAACGGACGTGAAGCCTTCTCGGGCTCGTCGTTGCGGGTGCTCAGGGCGTGCATGGCGTTGAAGCCGCCAACGCCGCTCTCGCAGATGGCAGCCTCGGCACCGCCGGCCACGATGATGTTGGCCTTGCCCAAGCGAATCAGGTTGAAGGCATCGGCCAGCGCATTGGAAGAAGAGGCGCAGGCAGAGGCCGTGATATAGTTGGGGCCGTGGAAGCCGTACATGATGCTGATTTGTCCGGCAGCGATGTCGGCAATCATCTTCGGAATGAAGAAGGGGTTGAACTTCGGGCCTTCCTCAACGTGCTGGCCATAGTACGTAATCTCATCCTGGAAAGTCTTGATGCCGCCGATGCCTACGCCGAAGACCACGCCGATGCGGTTCTTGTCTACGGTCTCGAGGTCCATCTGGCTGTCTTCGACGGCTTGTTTGGCGGCGATGAGAGCCAGCTGTGTATAGCGGTCCATCTTGCGGGCCTCCTTACGATCAAGATAATCGTTCACGTTGAGGTTCTTCACCTCGCACGCAAACTTCGTCTTGAACAGCGTTGTGTCGAAATGTGTGATAGGAGCTGCGCCGCTTACGCCATCTATAAGGTTCTTCCATGTCTCCTCAGGGTTGTTGCCCACAGGAGTGACTGCGCCGAGGCCAGTTACTACTACTCTTTTTAATTCCATAAATAATATATGAAGAATGAAGAATGAAGAATGAAGAATCTTAACAGACGGTAAAAACATCTGAAAAGAAAAGAAGAATGAAGAATTTGCTACACACGCTGAGCGGCAGCAAATTCTTCATTCTTCATTCTTCATTCTTCATTCAGGAAAAATTACTTCTTATTCTCCTCAATATAGGCAATTGCGTCGGCCACAGTGCCAATTTTCTCAGCCTTGTCATCGGGAATAGAGATTTGGAACTCCTTCTCAAACTCCATAATAAGCTCCACGGTGTCCAGCGAGTCAGCGCCGAGATCATTGGTAAAGCTTGCTTCGGGCTTCACCTCAGCCTCGTCAACACCCAGTTTGTCTACAATAATTGCCTTTACTTTGCTTTCAATTTCTGACATGATTTTTCTTTTTTAGTGGTTTAATAAATATCCTTCAAAGAAGGGTTTTCTGTAAAATCGGGTGCAAAGTAACACAAATAATTTCACTTGGGCAAGTTTTTTTGCAAAAAAAACGCCATTGTGTGCACACACAGCGACGTTTGTGCAATAATTTGACTTGCATCATGCTTGTTTTTTACCTTTTTTTACATCTACGTTTCTTAAAGCAAGGGCGCGGTCCTCGGCAGCTTCCATCTGCTGACGCTCACCAGGGCCTTTGTCGTTCTGTCCACATAGATGGAGGATGCCATGTATGATGACGCGGTGCAGTTCCTCTTCATAGCCCTTCCCCAACATTTGCGCGTTGGAACGGACGGTATCAAGAGAGATGACGATATCTCCGTTGATAACATTTCCCTCGCAATAGTCGAAAGTAATGATGTCGGTGTAGTAGTCGTGCTGCAGGAACTCGCGGTTTACCTGTAAAATCTTCTCGTCGTCGCAGAACAGGTAGCCCACCTCGCCCACTTTCTTGCCGTAGGAGGCCGCCACGTACCGTATCCATGCCGAAGTGTCACGCTTCTTGATGGCCGGCATCTTAACGTTTTCGCTGTTATAGGTAATCATAACTTGAAATTTATAATTCATCATTCTGGCTTTTCGGCAGAAAAGCACTGACGTCCTGTCCGTAGTGTTGCAGCTCGCGCACCATCGAGGAGCTGATACTGGCTAGGTGCGGCTCGGCATAGAGCAGGATGGTGTCCACCTCGCCGTTAGTGAGGATGCGGTTGACATCGGCCTGATCGCGCTCGTACTCGAAGTCCTTGACGGAGCGCACCCCCTTGACGATGAAGCGTGCACCTTCCTGGCGGGCGAAGTCGACAGCCAGTCCATAGTAGGGCTTTACCTCGATGCGTGGCTCATTGGCGTAGATGCGGCGAATAGCCTCGGCACGTTCCTCTGCCGACGGCTGTCCGGGCTTGTTCACCTGTTGACCGACAACGCCGATGACGAGGCGGTCGAACAAGGGCAAGGCTCTGGTCACAACAGAGTCGTGACCCACCGTGAAGGGGTTGAAGCTTCCGACGAATATTCCGGTTTTCATTACTTCTTAATTCTTACTCGGCATAGCCGATACCTCTTTAATTCTTAATTCTAAACTTTAAATTCATCCGAAGAGGTCGGGCTGCATGATGTTGCCGCCATAAGGATTGCGGCCGTAGTGGCGGTAGGCCAGCTCAGTGACCATGCGGCCCCGTGGTGTGCGCTTGATGAAGCCCTCCATGATAAGGAACGGCTCGTATACCTCCTCCACCGTTCCGCTGTCCTCTCCGATGGCGGTGGCTATGGTCGAGATGCCTACAGGCCCGCCCTTGAACTTATCAATGATGGTCAGCAGGATCTTGTTGTCAATCTCGTCCAGTCCGTACTTGTCGATGTTCAGGGCAGTGAGAGCCACACGCGAGATGCTCGTGTCGATGCCTCCGTTGCCCTTCACCTGTGCGAAATCCCTGACGCGGCGCAGCAACGAGTTGGCTATACGTGGCGTCCCTCGAGAGCGGCCCGCAATTTCCAGGGCGGCATCTTCAGTGATGGGCACGCCCAGCAGTCGGGCCGAGCGCTCCACGATGCCGCAGAGCGTCTCAGGGTCATAATACTCCAGGTGCATATTGATGCCGAAGCGGGCGCGCAGTGGCGCCGTCAGCAAACCACTACGCGTGGTGGCGCCGACAAGAGTAAAGGGATTCAGGTCTATCTGTATGCTTCTGGCCGACGGTCCCTTGTCTATCATAATGTCGATACGATAGTCTTCCATAGCGCTGTAGAGATACTCCTCTACAACGGGCGACAGGCGGTGTATCTCGTCGATGAAGAGCACGTCGCGAGGCTCCAAGGAGGTAAGGATACCTGCCAAATCGCCAGGCTTATCAAGCACGGGGCCGCTGGTCAGCTTGAAGCCCACGCCCAGCTCGTTGGCAATAATGTTCGACAGCGTTGTCTTGCCCAGTCCCGGCGGTCCGTGCAGCAGTGTGTGGTCAAGCGGCTCGCCACGGTATTTCGCAGCCTCCACGAAGACACGGAGGTTTTCCACAATCTTCTGCTGTCCAGCGAAGTCGCTGAATGTAAGCGGGCGCAAGGCATTCTCAAAATCTTTCTCGCCCTGCGAGGGAGCGTTCCGTTCTTGCCGTATGTCGAAATCTTCCATGAACTCTAAATTCTTACTCGGCAAAGCCGACACATTTTAATTCTCAATTCTCAATTCTTAAATGCCAATGCGTAGTCTCTGATTCTTTTCAGCATGGCCACAAGGCCGTTGGAGCGCGTTGGCGACAGATGCTCGCGCAAGCCGATACGCTCGATAAAGTAGAGGTCGGCGCCAAGGATGTCTTCAGGTGTCTGTCTGTCAAGCACGCTGATGAGCAGGCTGATGATGCCTTTCACGATGAGTGCGTCGCTCTCGGCCATGATGTGCAAGCAGCCGTCGGCATCGGCTTCAGCATGCAGCCACACGCGGCTTTGGCAACCGTCGATGAGGTTGCCTTCCGTCTTGTAAGCCTCGTCCAGCGGTTCCATTGAGCTGCCCAGATCGATGAGCAGCTGATAGCGGTCCATCCAGTCGTCCAGTTCCAGGAACTCCTCAATTATCTCGTCTTGTTTCTCGTTGATGGTCATAGCTGTTTACTCATTTTTCCTGCAAAGGTAAGGAGAAAAAAGCAGACGGCCAACATTTTTGAAAAAAACAAAAAAAGTTTTTGATAATTCCAACTCGTTTTCTCCGGAAAAGCAGTACCTTTGCAAACAGAATACCCAACTAACAACAAAAACCATGAAGCATTTCCTTTCCATTTTGCTGTTTTTCCTGGCCGCCTTGGCCGGCAACGCACAAGTGAACTCTGCAGAGCCCATCCGCAACCCGATGCTGTGGGCCGACGTGCCCGATCCCGATGTCATCCGTGTTGGCGACACCTTCTACCTTGTCTCCACCACTATGCACCTGATGCCTGGCGCACCCGTCATGGCATCGAAAGACCTGAAGAATTGGCAGACGGTAGGCTACATCTTCGACAAGCTCACCGACTCACCGAAATACGACATGCAGGAAGGCACCGTCTACGGCCGCGGCCAATGGGCTACTTCGCTGAAGTACCACGACGGCAAGTTCTACGCTCTGCTGGCTCCCAACGAAGGCGGCCCGATGGGCGACACCTATATCTTCAGTGCCCCTAAGGCTGAAGGTCCGTGGACCATCCACTCGCGTCTGCGCCATTTCCACGATGCCACGCTCTTCTTCGATGACGACGGCACACCCTACGTCTTCTTTGGCACTGGCGAGATGTGCCAGCTCACACGTGACCTCAAGAGCGTCGTTGAGGGCAGCCTGCGCCATTACTTCAACCGTGAGGAAGACGAGCGCGGACTCCTGGAGGGTACACGCGTCATCAAACACAACGGCACCTATTACGCCCTGCTCATCAGCCACGTCTGGGCACCG
>JAILAA010000207.1 GCA_024681875.1 Prevotella sp. | reverse complement strand
GCCGCCACGCCCATCTTCAAGGGCATCGCCAACTTCCGTCCAACGCGCATCGCTATGCTGCGTGCCACCCACATGGACGAGTTGCTCGCCATTTTGGAAAGCACCCGAGGGCTGAGGGATGATGACTGAGGGAAGATGTATGAGGGAAGATGTATGAGGGAAGATGTATGAGGGAAGAGGGAAGAAGGGTTAGAAATAAAAAACAAGTGCAGACGTTGAAGTATATATTGCTGTGCATTGGCATTTGTCTCTGCGGCCAGATGAGGGCAGAAGGAGGCGTGGTTCCCTTTGTCAGGAAAGTGGGAACCATGCTCGACTCCATGTCGGTCAAAAGTGTTGACCGCCGCTATATAGATGCCCCTGAGAAACCCTGGCAGCTTATCTTGAAAGGCAACGTGAGCCAGACTTTCGTGAGTATGAATGCCCAGGGAACCATGGACGGTCTGGACTATAGTGCCAACCCCTACCTTAAGACCACCCCCTCGCAGTATGTCGGCCTATGGGCCGGCTATAGAGGCTATGGCCTGGGCTACACAGTGAACGTTGGCGGCGACAAGGGCAGCTATCTCACCATTGGTGCCACGGGAGGCGCCTACGGCATCAACGTGCGCTTCCACTCGTTCAAGAACAGCAACCCTAGCTTTAATCTGAGCAGCAACATCCTCTCTGAGGAAGTGTCGGAAACATGGAACGACGTAGAGCTGACAGACCCTATTCGAGTGAAAACGGTCATCGTCGACGGATACTATCTGTTCAACGGCAAGAGGTTCTCCTACGCCGCGGCCTACGACCAGTCGGTCATCCAGAAGCGTTCGGCGGGTTCGCTCATGGCCGGACTCATGTACAACTATACACATATCAATTATGCCTCAGACTTCAATGGCGACCTGGTATATCTGATGGAGGGGCTGGGCAAGGTGAAGCTATGGCAGGGCAGTGCCGGCGTGGGATACGCCTATAACTGGGTGCCAGCCAGCGGACTTCTCGTCAACGTCATGGCCATGCCCATGCTCACCTTTGTCAACAAGCTCAAGGGCTACGGCTATGCCACTAACGTGCCGGAAATGATGAAAGACCCCATCTTCTGGGACGCAGACACCACCAACGAGGAGTGGGACGACTGGTTCTACAGTCAGGTGCATATCACCCACATGGCCGACAAGACATTCAACAGCGGCGTCAGCCTGGGCTTCGATGCCCGCATGTCGCTGACCTACAACGTTGGCAGGCTGTTCTTCAACGCCTACGGACAGTTCAACAACATCCGCTACTATCACGACAACACCAACGGATACCTGAACGACTGGTTCGTCAACACCGCCATTGGCATTCGACTGTAACATAATGAAACAAATATCGAGAAAACTATGAAAGCCAAGACAAAGCATTTTCTGCTCGCCGCCATCATCATTTGCGGCATCAGCATGACGGCCGCCTGCAAGAAGGCACAGACCACGCAGGCAGTTCAGACGGCAGAAGAAACCACTCAGGAGAGTACGGCTACAGCAAAACAGGTGGAGAGCACCGAGCTCATCCGCACGTCGCAGAGCTGGGACGGCGTTGAGCTGCCCGACTACTTTGAGGGCCGTCCCGAGCTGGTGGCCGTAAAGTATGTCTTCCCCGCCGGTCAGAAACTGGGCTGGCATCACCATGTGGCAATGAACTACGGCGTGCTGGTGCAGGGTGAGCTCACCATCATCGGCCTAGGCGGCAAGACAAAAGTCGTGCATGAGGGCGAGGCCGTCGTCGAGATGGTAGGCACCATCCACCACGGCGAGAACCGAGGCACCAAGGACTGCATCCTCTACATGTTCTATCTCTCGCAGAAAGACCTGCCCCTCGCCGTTCAACATCCTGAAATCACGGAGCAGTGAGCGCAGAGCGATGCTTGCATCAGCTATGCCGAGTCGCGAATTTCGGCAAATTTTTTTCTCTCATTATCTTCCGCCACTTGCGATAGCCGAAGATGGCGATGACGACGTAGAGGGCATAGAGGCCGGCCTTGAAGGGGATGTCCTTGTAGAAATAGAGCACGCAGGTGACAACATCGACGGCAATCCAGATGAACCATTGCTCCAAAAATTTGTGAGCCAAGGCCCAGATGCCGATGATGCTGAGCGCCGTCGTAAAGCTGTCGGCCAGCGGCACGTTGGAGTTGGTAAACGTCACCAGCAGCCAGTAGATGATTGCCCATACGACAGCGATGATGCAGAGCCAGGGCAACACCAGATGGCGGGGGAAATGGCGGATGAAAGACCCACCCCCGGCCCCTCCCTTTAAGGGAGGGGTGTCATTACCTTGCTGAGCACCTTCCATAGCAGGAGTATCTGCTCCCCTCCCTGAAGGGAGGGGTTGGGGGTGGGTCTGGAGGGGCTGGGGATGGGTCTGCCACCTCCACCAGCCATATATCGTCATGGCCAGATAATAGAACTCCATGCCGCAGTCGGCATAGAGTCCTTTCTGGTAATAGAGCACGATGCCCAGCGACTGCATGAGGAAGCCCACCAACCACATCCACGCACTGGCCCTATACTCAAAGAGTATGTAGGCCAGCCCGAGGACGGTGGTTACTATGTCAAGCCAATGAGCTGCAATGAATTCGGTCATCTTTTCAAATTAAACTTCCCTCCCTTTGGCTTAGAACTTCAGCGTCACACAGCCCATCACGGTGCGACCGGCCATCGGAATGAAACCAATCTGGTAGTAGCGGTTCTCGTTGGGATGGCCGTAGTCCTCAAGGATACTGCTGTATACCCAGCCGCTGGCGGCATAGTGTTTGTCGAACACGTTGCCGACGTTGACACCCAGAACAGCCTCGCGCACACCCAGCTTCGGCAGTGGCAGGGTATAGCTCAGGTGCACGTCGCTGGCGCAATAGGCAGGCAGCGAACGGTCTTCGTTTTCAGTGTTGTCAAGATACTGGCGGCTGACGTAGCCCGTGTGCCAAGTAGCCTTCAGTCCCTTCCAATGGAAGTCGATGAAACCGTTCAAAATGGCCGATGGCGAGAAGGCCAGCGTGGCGTCGTCGTAATGGATGGCGCGGAATGACTCCTCCCAGTTGACAGAGGCCATCTCGGTGAAGTCCTTCAGCTTGTTTTGGCTCAAGGCGGCGTTGCCCTCAAGTGTCAGCACGGGCAGCACGTCGACAGCAGCAATCAACTCCACACCCATACGGTAGGAGTCCTTGATGTTCGTGGTCAGCGCTTCGCCAATCTCACTCAACTCACCCGTCTGCACGAACTGGTCGGTGTAGTCCATATAATAGATGTTCGCACCGAGGCGCAACGTACGGGTCGAGAAGTTATAGCCGGCTTCATAGTCGGTGAGGCTCTCGGCCTTGGGGAACGGGTATTTATAATTGTCGGTGAAGTTATCGCGCATGGGCTCACGATGAGTCACGGCCACAGAGGCGTAGGCGTGGTGCGGGCCTTTGTTCCAGCTGATGCCGCCCTTCGGGTTGAAGAAATGGTAGGTTTCATCGATATTTAACGGCTGATTGGCCCAACGGCCGTTGGCCTCGTAGAACTTGTCGTTGATGCCGTCGGTCTTATAGCTCACAAAACGATATTGCACGTCGGCGAAGACCTGCCACTGGTCGGTAAGCTTGTAGGCGGCCTTCACAAAGGCACTGGCGTCAAACTTCTTGGCGTTGCTGTCGTAGTATTTATAGCCCTTGCCGATGCGCTGGGCCAGTGCTTCGTTGCTGGCGTATGTGAGGAAGCCGAAGTGGTTGCCCCAGAAATGCTGCACCGATAGGCCGGTGATGATGTTCCAGCGGTCATCGCTGTAGTCGGCGTGGGCTACGATGCCTGCTACGTCCTGATTCAGGCCCTTTTTGCGCACGAAGTCGCTCTTCTTCACGCCGTCTTGTGTCAAGCCGAACTTCTTCAGCTTGTTCTGCGGACGGAATTCCTCGTAGTAGCCGTAGCCGTGGGTGTAGTGCAACGTTGCGGAGCCTTTCCAGTGCTCCGACAGTTCGCCGACCACGTTCAGCAGGTTGTGGTTCTGCCAGAAGTTGTCGGTGGTGCGGGGCCAGTAGCTGCCGTCGCTCATCTGGTAGCGATCGGTGAGGTAGTTGCCGTTGGCGTCGGTGGCAAAAAGGCCGGTTTCATCGGTCTTTATCTGCTCGTAGAGCGAGTTGTATTTGCCCAGACCGCGGTTGTAGAGATCCTCGTAGGTCTTGATGCCAGTCTTCGTCTGATAGGCCCACGAGCCGTCGTCATAGTTGCCGTCCATCAGCGAGTAGTCGTTGCTGCCTGCGGTGACGCCGTTCCACGCCTGTCCCGTCTTCTCAAAGTTGCCGACGTTCTTGTAGCTCAGCTGCAATCCCTCCTTCTGCCACGTCAGACCGCCGTAATAAGAGCCAGAGCGGCCGTCGGTGCCATGAATAAAGCCGTCGGTAGTGGTCTGATGGTAGGCACCGTCAAAGATGAGATAGCCAATGCCGGCTTTCATCGCGCCTGTTGAGAAAGCACCGCCCACATTGCTGGTGTTATAGGAGCCATAGCTCAGCGACACCTCAGCGCCCATCTTCGTGGCTGGCGCTTTCATGCCCAGCGCCAGTCGTCCGCAGAACGAGCCGTCGCCATTAGTCGACGTGCCTACTCCACGCTGTATCTGGACAGAGCCCAAGAGGCTGCCATAGCTGTTCATGTTGGCCCAGAAGACGCACTGGTCCTCGGGGGAGTTGAGGGGCACGCCGTCGAGGGTGACGTTGATGCGCGGGTCGCCGCCGCCACGGATACGCATGTACACCGTGCCGGTGCCCAGGCCGTTCTCGCTCCAAGCAGTAACGCCTGGTGTACGGGCGAAGAGGAAGGGCAGCTCTTGGCCTGAGGTCGAGAATTGTGCCAGCTCCTGCCGCTTGATGTTAGCCGTAGCGAAAGGTGCGTTGTTCTGCAAGCGCACGCCGCTGACCACCACCTCCTGCAGCCGTTCTGTTCTCAATGTGTCAAATTTCTCGTTCTGTGCCTGTGCGCACAGAGTTGTGGCCGCAACCACGCAAAAAAGAATCTTTTTCATTCCCTTTTTTACTTTTTCGATTTTTTAATTTATTAACTTTTTAACTTTCAAAAAGGGGGTACTGCTGATTGTTATCCATCCCTACGTCGGTATTACCCGCATCAGGTGAAAGGGTATCATCTCAGCCCACAATTGATGGGCACCCCTTGAATATCGGCTGCAAAGGTACGAATAAGCGAGCGAAAAGCAAAAGAAAAAGCCATTTTTCTTTCGCTTTTCCGAGCGAAAGTACCTTCGACAAGGTCACAAGGTACGAATAAGCGAGCGAAAAGCAGAAGAAAAAGCCATTTTTCTTTCACCGGCCCTTTCGTGCTAACGAGTTTTTAAGTCAAAAGTTTGGAAAAACGGGAAAAACGTAGTATCTTTGCAGGCAAATAATAACGATTTGAAACTAACTATGAACATTGGAGACAAGGCGCCCGATATTCTGGGCAAGGACGAGCAGGGACGTGACATACGCCTTAGTGACTACAAAGGTCGCAAGCTTGTCTTATATTTCTATCCTAAGGACAACACCAGCGGCTGTACCGCCGAAGCCTGCAGCCTGAGGGACGGATATGAGCAGTTACAGGCCGTAGGCTACGATGTAGTGGGCGTCAGCAAGGACAGCGCTGCATCGCACGTGAAGTTCAAGGAGAAGCATGCACTGCCCTTCCCTCTCATTGCCGACGTTGACCGCACGCTCATGGAGTCGATGGGCGCCTGGGGTGAGAAGACCATGTACGGCAAGAAGACTATGGGCACTATCCGCACTACTTTTGTCATTGACGAAGAGGGCTTCATCCGTCAAATCTACGCAGGCAAGCAGGTGAAGACGAAGGAGCATGCAGAGCAAATCCTTAATAATCAATAACAAAACTATGGAGACCTTTACCGCCAGCGCATCGCGCTATGACAACGGAATGCAGTATAACCGATGCGGTAACAGCGGTGTGCTGTTGCCCAAGGTGTCGTTGGGCTTCTGGCACAACTTCGGCAGCGTTGACCCCTATGAGCGCTCACGTGAGATTACGCGCTATGCCCTCGATCACGGCGTGGTGCATTGGGATTTGGCCAACAACTACGGCCCGGTCTATGGCTCGGCCGAAGAGACGATGGGCCGTCTGATGGACGACGACTTCCGGCCTTATCGCGACGAGCTGTTCATCGCCACGAAGGCAGGCTACGACATGTGGCCCGGTCCCTATGGCAACTGGGGATCGCGCAAGTACCTTATCAGTTCGCTCGACCAATCGCTGCGCAGGATGCACCTGGACTATGTGGATCTCTTCTACAGTCACCGCTACGACCCCGAGACGCCGTTGGAAGAGACGCTGCAGGCGCTGGTTGATATCGTGCGAGCCGGCAAGGCCCTCTATGTGGGCATCAGCCGCTGGCCGTTGGAGGCTACGCGCTTCGCCTACGACTATCTGAAGCAGCGTGACGTGCCCCTGCTCATCTATCAGGGACGTCTGAACATGCTCGACCGCGAGCCGCAGGACGAGGGCATCCTCGACTTCTGTGCCGAGAACGGCGTGGGCTTCATCTCGTTCTCGCCTCTGGCACAAGGTCTGCTCACCGACCGCTATCTGAATGGCATCCCTGCCGACAGCCGTATGTCAAAAGGAAAATTCCTCAAGGAATCGATGCTCACTCCCGAGCTTCTCGCCCAGCTGCGCCAGTGGAACGACGAGGCCGTCGCCCAAGGCCGCACCCTGGCCGAGCACGCTCTCCGCTGGATTCTCGAGCAGCGTGGCGTCACCAGCGTCCTCGTCGGTGCCAGCTCGGCACAACAACTGGAAAAGAACCTCAAATGCGTTCTCTGAGTCTTTATGAACTGGAAAGGATTAAGATATCAGCTATTGTTAGGCGACTGTCTCACTGTCATGCAAAGCATGGAAAGTGAGTCGGTGGATTGTATCATTACCTCACCTCCGTATTGGGGCATGAGAAAATATGACAATAACGACGACCAGCACGAGGTGGGCAATGAGGAAAACTTCAGTGACTATGTAGAGAAGCTGACGGCCATTTTTACCGAGGCCAAGCGCGTATTGAAGCGCGAAGGCTCTTTTTGGCTAAACATCGGTGACAAGTATGACGATAAAGCCCTCATGGGGATGCCGTGGCGTGTGGCCATCGCTTTGATGGACAAGGGTGGATGGATGATGAGAAACGATGTCATCTGGAACCAGCTCAAAGGAACTCAGAGCTGCAAAGATCGCCTAAGAGATTCCTACGAACATGTCTTCCATTTCGTTAAGTCAAAAAAATACTACTACGATGCCGACAGCATCAGGATTCTTCCTACGCTCAAGCCAAAGAAAGTTGGTGGGAAAATCATTTCTGCCACTGGCGTCAGTGGAAAGAAGTACCGTCAGCAGATAGAAGAGAGTCAGGTGCTCACGCCAGAGGAGAAATATGCCGCAACGAAGGCACTGGATGATGTGTTGCGACAGGTTATCAATGGCGAAGTCAACGATTTCCGCATGACCATTCGCGGTGTTCAGCGTGCCTGGCACAGTAACGACACCTCCATCAGCGGAAGAGCAAAGGAACTTCAGGAGCGTGGTTTCTACATTATGAAGATTGGGGCCAAAGGACATCTGCCGACAGACATTTGGGACATCGTTCCTGAGGATACGTGGCGGAAAGATAATCACTGCGCCGTCTTCCCAGAAGAATTACTGAGAATCCCCATTCTCGCTACCTGTCCCGAAGACGGAATTGTATTGGATCCGTTCAGTGGGACAGGAAGCACCGTTGCCGCAGCTCTTAAACTGGGCCGCAGAGGTATCGGTATTGAGTTGAGCGAAGAATATTTGAATGTGTCAAGACACAGAATCATGGACAAAGAATTGGCACTGGCTATATGAACAAACTGAAGAAGACACCTGTTGAGATATTCGGCTATGACACTAGTACGCCCTCTGACGATTTGAAGTTGGCCGTCAGACTGCAGTATTGCCGTTTTATTCATGCCACCTGCAACAAGCCCCGCAAGAGCAATCCACAAGAGAAGGTGGGGATATGCAGCGTAGCTTCCACTGTGGCTAAAGGGGGCGTGCTTGAACCTGTCATCGTCTGTCCACAGCGTTTCAAGATTGATGCTCTGTTGGAAACCATAAGACAGAAATACTTAAAAGATTGGAGTAACATCACGTGGATTCCTGAAGTTAACATTGGCGTGGGAGGTAGCATTGACTATGTGGCTGTGGAATTGGGAAGAAAAAATGAAATCCTGAATTTCCAGTGTGTCGAACTTCAGGCTGCCGGCACAACGGGGACACCATACCCTGCCGTCATTGACTTCAAAGAACATGGCAGATTCTTGAAAGACCAGTATAATTACGGCATCAACTGGGCAAATGAATTTCTGAAAACCATGATGCAACAGGCTTACAAGAAAGGAAAGATTATTCAGTCATGGAATAGGAAAATTGTGTTTATTATTCAAGATGTAGGAATGAAATACATCTTAAATGCAACCGACTGCAGCTTGCTGACAGAAGCAGATGAGCTACTGCCTGTCGATTTCTGCACGTTCAGAATGGAATGGACTGAAGGTGACAGATGGGATTTGGTGTTTGACCGGATATACAGTACCTCTGTTGAAGGCGTTAACCGAATGATAGGCGGAGCCGGCGTAGACCAGTATCTGACAGAAGAAGATTTCAAACAGAATATCTTAAAGAAAGGCCTCCAAGACAAGCTGATAGCATGAAGCAGATCCTCCTCGTAAATGATATTGCCGGCTACGGCAAGGTGGGCATGGCGGCCATGCTGCCCGTGCTGAGCTATATGGGCATACCGGCGTTCTGTTTGCCTACGGCACTGGTGTCGAACACGCTGAACTACGGTGAGTTCACACAGATGGACACCACCGCCTACATGCGCGAGACGTTCCCCATCTGGAAGCATCTGGGCTTCCACTTCGACGCCATCTCCACGGGACTGATGTTCAGCCGCGAACAGGCAGAGCTGGTGGAGGCCTACTGCCGTGAACAGGCCACACAGGGCTGCACCATCTTCGTCGACCCCGTGATGGGCGATGGCGGTGAGCTCTACAACGGCATCGACCAGCGACAGGTGGAGCTGATGCGCCGCATGGTGAGCGTGGCTCACTTGGCGAAGCCTAATTACACCGAGGCCTGCTTCCTGGCCGGCGTGCCGTGCAGCAAGAACGGCATCACCGTCGACGTCGCCCGGCGCCTCCTCGACAGCATCCTGCTCCTTGGCGCCCGCTCGGTCATCATCACCAGCTGCGTCATCGACGGCAAGAACCAGGTGTGCGGCTACGACGCCGACCTGCAGGAATATTTCTTCCATGAGTACGAGGAGATTCCCGGCCAGTTCCATGGCACGGGCGATATCTTCTCGGCCGTGCTCATCGGCAGTCTCCTGGGTCAGCAGCTGCCCCTGCCACAGGCCACTCGCAAGGCCATGGACGTGGTGAGCCAGATGATAGACCGAAACCGCGACGTCACCGACCACAACTGCGGCATCTTCATCGAACGCTGCCTTGACCTATTGTGACACATTAAGAATAAAGCATTAAGAAAAATATGCAAGAGACAAGACAGAACAAGATTGCAAGGCTGCTGCAGAAGGAGCTCAGCCAGATATTCCAGGAGCAGACACGCTCGATGCACGGCGTGATGGTCAGCGTGACGCAAGTGCGCATCAGCCCTGACCTCGGCGTATGTACCGCCCACCTCAGCATCTTCCCCTCGGAGAAGGGCGAGGAGCTGCTGGCCAACATCAACCGCAGCAACGCCCAGATACGCTACACATTAGGCCAGCGCGTGCGACATCAGCTGCGCATCATCCCCGAGCTGCGCTTCTTCATTGACGACTCGCTCGACTATATCGACCGCATCGACGAACTGTTGAAAAGACCCACCACCACCCTGCAGGGAGGGGAGTAATTACCTTTTCTCATCCATGCCAACTCATAACAGCAGACATTTCTCACCCCTCCCTGCAGGGAGGGGCAAGGGGTGGGTCTCTTTCTTTATAGCGAGGAGATACCTCTTCTCGAAGAAGTCGACAAATGTCATCAACATCATCAGCGGCATCTCGATGCTCGGCGTCGCCGTAGCCTCGATGGCGATGGTGGTGACGCTGAGCGTCTTCAACGGCTTCAGCGACCTTGTAGCCTCGCTCTTTACCAACTTCGACCCGCAGATAGAGGTTACGCCGACAGAGGGAAAGACAGCGCCTGCCGACGACCCTGTGCTGACCAGCATCCGCCAACTGCCCGAAATAGAAATAGCCACGGAGTGTGTCGAGGATCTGGCATTGGCCGTCTATAAAGACCGCCAGGCCATGGTGACGATCAAGGGCGTTGACGACAACTTCGAGCAACTGACGCACATTAACGAGATTCTGGAGGGCGACGGCCGCTTTGAACTGCAGGCGGCCAGCGGCGACCTGCAGTATGGCATCCCCGGCATCCGCCTGGCCGATGCGCTGGGCATGGGCTACCGCTACGACACGCTCTTCATCTATGCGCCGCGCCGCGTGGGACAGCTCGACGTCAACAACCCCGAAGACGGCTTCGTCCGCGAGTCGGACGGCAATGCGCCCATCCTCTACTCGCCCGGCGTCGTCTTCAACGTACAGCAGTCGAAGTATGACAAAAGCTATATTCTCACATCCGTCGGCTTTGCACGTCGCATCTTTGACCAGCAGGGCATGTTGTCATCCTTAGAGCTGCGTCTGAAGCCCGGCAGCGACTTCGAGGCCGTGAAGAGCCGCATCAAAGAGCTGGCAGGCACGAAATACGACGTGCGCGACCGCTTTGAACAGCAGGACGACACCTTCAGCATTATGAAGATTGAGAAGCTCGTGGCCTATATCTTCCTCACGTTCATCCTCATCGTGGCCTGCTTTAACGTCATCGGCTCGTTGTCGATGCTTATCATCGACAAGCGCGACGATGTCAGCACCCTGCGCGCATTAGGAGCCAACGACAAGCAGATTTCAAACATCTTCCTGCTCGAGGGCTGGCTCATCGCCATCATCGGTGCCGTCATCGGCATCCTCATCGGTCTGCTGCTTTGCTGGCTACAGCAGCAGTATGGCCTCATCGCTCTGGGACAGTCGGAAGGCTCTTTCGTGGTCAACGCCTATCCTGTCAGCGTACATCCCTGGGACCTTGTCGCCATCTTCTTCACCGTCATGGTCGTCAGCTTCCTTGCTGCCTGGTATCCCGTGCACCATTTCTCCCGCCGCCTCCTGTCATAGCGGTAATGATTCCCCACGAGCTGACGCGGGCATCTTGCCCCTACATCAGAAAAAAAGCCTGCCATCCTTGTTGCGGATGGCAGGCTTAATTATTTAATATTCTTCTCCTAACTCATCATCGTCCCAAATGCGAGGGCGGCGGGAGTAGCTGATGTCTCCTTCGGAATAATCATTGCCTAGTGTGTCACCCGTTGTTACGCCACCCTGCGATGCGGCTTCCATGAGGCAGTCTGCCTGCATCAGCAGATCAGCCGACTCCGGCTTCACATATTTCATATGTCTTTTCATAGTTTTGTCCTCCACTGTTATTTATTTGTTGATATACTTCTTACCATTCACGATGTAGAGACCCTTGGCAGGCTGAGCCACGCGCTGGCCCTGCATGTTGTAGACAGGAGCATTCTCGTTCACCTCACTCTTCATACCGCTGATGGCCGTTGTCTCGCCGCCAAGAACGAAGCCTGGACGTGCAGCATTAACAGGAACAGTCAGATAAGCCTTGTTGGCTGCCAGAGCGAAGGCGGCACCTTCAGCAGCACCCCACCAGAAGCCCAGCGTTTCGCCGTTGTGCATGGTCAAGCGGTAGAACAGGCTATTGGCATCGGCAGCAGCCATTTCATTGGCCGTGATGCCAGCATCGCCAGAAGGACGCAGGCAGTTATCAGTGCCAAGGACTGAGGTGCCAGCATCAGCAGACAGAGTCACGGCATAGTTACCAGCTTCTAATGCTGAAACCATCACACCCGTATTGGCAGGAACAATAACACCGGTCTCATACTCCTGAACATTCAGCTTACCATCAGTAATGCCAACCTCAGAAACCACAATATCATCAGACACTACGAAAGCACTGGAGCTGCTAAAGGTGCCATATACCATTTCGCCGTCTGTGCATGCTGCATTGAGGGTGATGACATCAAATGCAGGAGCCGTAGCGTCGTACTTATAGAGCTGGATGGCCTGCTGACTACTCTTGTAGTAGCGGAAACGGAGTTGGTCTGAAGCATAGTTGTAGCGCAGGATGCAGCCGCCTTCTGCGGTAATCACAGCACTGCCCTCCGTTATTGCAAATGTGTTGGCTAATGCTTCATCTTTTTCACTGTCAAGGCCATTCGAATAAGCAGCTTTACCAATATACTGACCTGAAGCGCTCTTCAGCGAGCCACTGGGCTGGATGGTAAACGTGGCGGCCACCGTTGCTGATGTTGCAGGAATCTTATCACCGACGATGGCAACCTTGATGCCGTTGTTTACAACATCCAATGTGGTGAGGGCACCATTGAAAGCAACTGCATCGTGAGTATCATTGCCCTCATAAACAATGAGGTAGTTGCCAGCAGTGATGTCTTCCGTACTAATCACCTTGACGAAAGCACCCACGCCAGCTACAGCGGGATCAACAGGAACTTCAGGTGCCACATACTCGGCCTGGGTAACGGTAACTGTCTCGGAAGCCACATTGTATTGATCATCGGTGGCATAGACCAATATGTATGCTGTACGGGCATCACCCTTATTTTCACCAATGTAATAAGAAATAATATTGTCCTCAATTTCGATAGTAATCCAATCAACGTAATCAACATTACCCGCTGCATCGCGGAACTCGTACTGGACTGAAGGTGTTCCTTCGAAATTTTCACAAGTTACGTTGATGGTTCCATTTGTTTGTTCAGCGGTAGCTTCAATCTTGTTGGTGCTTAAGGTAATGGAAGGCTCGGTGCTTGCCACTTCCTCAATATCGGCAGCGCTACGAGGAAGAATCTCTTTGGTAGTGTCATACTGAACATAAACGCCAGTAACATTATAGATCTTACCACTATCAAACGAGCCATTGTACAAAGTAGTATATGGCTTAATGGTATTTGTACCATCAGAGAGGTTGGTGCCATCAAAAGTCAAATTGCTCAACTGAATAACAGCGCCAGTGTTCACACCACCGAGGTCTGCAATGGCTTTGTCTGTGATAACTGTTATAGAGCCATCCTTGCTGACCGTAAGACCATTTGTGGAAGCAGTGAGGTCGGTAAATTCTGCAGCCCCTTTATAGAGTTTCAACGGCGTACCGCTAACCGTTCCACTGAGTTTGTCATTAACTTCAAAGCCATGATTACTTGTATAAATGATAAAACCATTGCCGCTGTTGTCAGTAACATATGCATTTGAACCTTTAACGCCAGAAACCACCCAGTTATTGAACGTCACATTCACGTCCGATGCCGTTGAAGTGGCAGCAGCGAAGAGGTCAGGAATAGTGGTATAGATAACGGGAGCTGCAGCCTGAGTGACGGTCACTTCCTTAGTCAGAGTGCCGTATGTCAGGGTGATAGTGGCTGTACGCTCTGCGCCCTCGTTTGCTGAGGTGGTGAATGTCACTTTGTCTTCAGCAACAGTAATGTCGGAGATCCAGTCGGCCTCAGATGCAGCTGTCAGACTTGTGCCAGCGACAGGATTCACGATGCTGTAGGCAATCTCGCCAGAGGTGGCATCAGCTTCCAGTTCCACATTGCTAGCTACAATTGCGGGGTCGGTAGTAGGTACAGCAATTGTGATGGGGCCGACACCGACATTAGAGCCAGAACCCTTGTTGAAGTAGAGACGTACATATCTGTCAGTAGCAGCAAAGACATTGGTCGTCTCAAGGTTGAGAACGTCATTCTTATTTCCGCTGATGTTCAGGGTTTCAACGTCTGTAAACGTTATACCGTCGGCAGAGCCCTGTACGGTAATTGAAGTAGCATCGGAGCCGCCAAGCATCTTCACACCCACAGTGACCTTACCGGGCTGACTGTCGGTCTTTACCATAACGTAGTGGCCGTCACTACTGAACTTAACCAGATAAGGAGTATTACTACTGGAATAGTCACTGCTATTACAGTTTACCGTCACACCATTTACATTCCTCAAGTCAGCACTTGAACCGCCAGCCCAGCTGAACGGCAATGTGGCATAATCCTGAGCTTCTTCTATCGTGATGTCGTATGTTGCTGTTTTTGTCACATCATTTTCCGTATAGCTTACAGTGACGGTCTGAGTTCCTAAGGTTGTCATGTCAGGAGCCGAAACAGAATAGCCTGTTACCTCGCTACTCGTCTCATCATCATAACTGGCTGTAACAACCAGACCTTCGTAGCTAAATGTGCCGTTCTGTGAGAACGTCGTTTCATAGTCACCAGAAAGTGTGATGCCCGTCAGTACTGCGGTAGTTGTTTTGGTGCCAGTGATGGTGATACTTCCAATACCTGCGCCATGAGTACTACCTGCTGAAGTAGCATTTGTACAAGTAAACACCAGTACGGCACCTGTCATGGATGAAGTTGGGGTGAAAGTAATAGAGCCATTAACTGCCCCAACGCTACTTTGGGTGATATCAATTGTTCCTACTGAACTACCACCAATAGAAGCGTCAACCGTAGCTTTGCTTCCGGAAAGACTTCCGTAGCGACGACCTGTAAACGTGATAGAGATACTGGAATACTCAGAAAGGTCAAAAGCAGGAGAAGTGATATTTTCGCCGTGACCAATAACAACGCAGTCAGTACGTCCTACACCAGTACCAGTAGTTGTCCAACCGTCAGTATAGTTGCCATTCTTACCATCAAAGGTGGCTGTAGCAATTTGGGTTACTGAGTCTGCCCATGCGCTCCCCATACCCAATATCAGGGCGCATAGCAGAAGCAACGATCTAAGTAAAGTTTTTTGTTTCATAATGATTATATTTGATAAAGTTAACATGATTGTTCTATATCTCCAATGTTCCGAGGATGCAAAGATAGAAAGAATAAACAAAACGACAAAAAAATAATGGCTCTTTTTTTCAAAAGTCACATTATTTTTTTACGTAGTAGCTGAAGTTTTCTAAACGATTGTATCCCAGTGCCTTGAGATACAGCTGACTGCGTTGGCGGTCATCGTCGGTATTAAAATCGGGAATAAGGGGCAGACGAAGGGTGATGCGCTCCTGCAAATGCAAATCAGCAAGGTGCTGCAGATTCTGCAACATGAGGGAAGAGGAACCGCCAGTATAGCGGCGGTAGATGTCGGGATTCATGTCCTTGACATCTATATAATAATAATGAATATAGGGAATGACGGCATCAAGCTGCTCGGTCGCCACGTTGAGCGACGACTCTAAATAGATGTGCCACTCCTTCGGACAGAGCTGACAGAAGCGCACGATGAAGTCACTATAGAGCAGGGGCTCGCCACCACCGAAACAGACGCCGCCGCCTGTGGAGAGAAAATAAAGGTTGTCCTGCATCAGCTCGTCGACCAGTTCCTCGGGCGTCGTCCACTGACTGATGCCTTCTGGGTCCCAGCACTGACTATTGAGGCAATAGCGGCAACGCAATGGGCAGCCATGAAAGGCCACCAGCGTGGTAACGCCCTCGCCGTCGACAGTGAGCCGGTGGCGGGCAATGGCTATGAGCGGAGCCTTCACTTAGCCTTGAAATCAACAGGAATGGTGTACTTGGTGACGTGAGCCTTACCGAGCTGCTTGCCGGGATGCCACTTGGGCATGGCGTTGACCAAGCGCAGGGCTTCCTTGTCGCAGGCAGGAGAAAGCGACTTCGTCACCTTCGCGTCGCTGATGGTACCGTCTTTCTCAATGTTGAAGGTAACAATGACGCGACCATAGACACACTCTTCGTCGGGCAGACGGACGTTTTCCTTCAGATAGGCTTCCAAGGCTGTTTGTCCGCCAGGGAAATGGGGTTGCTCTTCCACGATGCCATCCAGCACCTTTTCGTTGGCTCTCACAGGCTGGATGCTGTCGACGGTAGTGACCAGTTGTTCGCCTATCGGCTGTTCTCGTGTGCTGTCATTGGCCTCGACTGTCGGCTCCGGCGGCATCACGGGGATACCGGCCAGTGGCGGCTGGATAATCCTGCCGATGCCGCAGCTGCTCAAACCTGCCATACCCATCGCAATACCGGCCACGGCCACCTTCTTGCCTAAGCCTTTGCGCTTGATGAGTTCGCTTTCCAGATAGCGCACCTCGGCCTCGCAGGCAGGACAGGTGCCTGCACATTCGCCCTCGTGGGTACAGTCAATAGGCTCATATTTAATCTCGTTGGCATCCGCTATCTGCTTGCGGATGCCCTTCAGTGTGTTGCAAGTGTGTCGTCCGTTGATCATAGCTTCAATATTTAGTTGCTGCAAAGGTACGAATAAGCAAACGAAAAACAATAAGAAATACAGAAAAAACTCGATTTTTTTCGTACAGTGAGAAAAAAAACAAAAAAAAATTTGCAGGATTCAAAAAAACAACGTACCTTTGCACCCGCAATCGAAAGAAAGCACCCTGCTTCAGTAGCTCAGTTGGTTAGAGCACCTGACTGTTAATCAGGGGGTCGTTGGTTCAAGCCCATCCTGAAGCGCCTTAGAATGAGAGAGTTACGAAAGTAACTCTCTTTCTTTTTTGCCCATTTGAGGCTAATTTGAGGCAACAAATGTGGCATTTTCCATAAAAGTACGTTAGTTTTCACCTCTTTTCATTGACATTTTTGAGTCTGAAAACAATCTTTCCAGAATCCTTCTTTTTCTAGTTTTTGCCCCCTGACGCATGAGCCGTGGCTAATTTGAGGCAAAACGCACTTTTCCCACAAATCCTTCATCTTGAAATTTCCACTTTGCCTTTTTAACTAAAACATTAACTAATAAACCTGATTCTATACTTTTGTACCAAGAAACAGACATGAATCGTGAATATTTGTTAAAGAATTAACAGATTTACACATTCCCCACTTTCACTTTTCTTTTGTTCACTTTCATTATTTGTATTTTTTCTTTCATTTTCTGTTGCTATTGGTTCGCTACTTTCACGCTTTAATCTTCATTGGAGTTTTTTTCTTTCCTTTGCATAAAATTTCAGAAACATCTAAATTATACGCTTATGAAAGAGAACATCACTTCAACTATGTGGGTAGCATCGGACACCTCCACCCCGGAACGCTCGTATATGCAACCCATTGCCGAACAAAAGAAAGAAAAGGATTCCCAAGAACACCTTGTTTATGGCCTGAAGGGTATCGCAGACTTTCTTCATCAGTCAATCACTACTGCCTGGCGTTTGAAAAAAAGTGGTAAGTTCAATGCTGCGATAAGCCAGAGAGGTCGCTGCATTATTACTGACACGGACAAGTTGCTGGAACTCATGCGACTTGATCAGGCATCCAAACAACCCGAATACTTACCTTATTATAATAATTTATATTGAGGTATGAAAGAGAACGAAATACAACTACAGTTGAAGACAGAGAAACAGCACTTGATTCTCAAACTAAGGCTTGCTATGGCATTCAACCGTTACGACATGCTCGATGGGCTAAACAAGGAAATACGTAGAATTAACTCCATGTACTGAATTATGTGTAGAGTCGGAAACAGAAGGTCACGTCGGGTTTGCAACTATCGCAGCCGTCAGTATGTCAACCACTATAACAACAAGTGGAATGTTGAGGTTAAGCCCAATGAGGTTGTTGATGAAGCACCCATTTTGACTGTAATTGAGGTCATCGGTGAAGAGACCATGACTGAGAAAGAAGAAAACATATATGTTGAGACCATTAATTATGGTGTCAATCCAGAAGCAGAATACAAGTTTTGGAAGTATGCAGCCATCATTGCAGGGATTGGACTTGGCCTGTTTCTGTTGGGGAATAAAGAATAACTAACATAATAATAACCCATTTAACAAATTGGAAATATGAAACAGAATTCAACAAAAGCAGCTGAGGTGAAGAAAGTAGCCAAGGCAGAGAAGAAGAACGCCCTCATTAACGAGGCAGAGGTTAAACAGTTCATCGACAACCGTCCTTTTGCAGATGTTGTCCGTCTGTTCGCCCACAAGGAATGGGATGGTCAGCCGCTCGTTGAGGACAGGGTGTATCACTTGAAAAATATGGCAGGCTTGAAGGTCGCTATCATCAAGGACAACCGCCGTACATGGAAGCGTAGTGTGAAGATGATGTTGGCTTGCATGGCTAACGGAATGACCACACCTGCAATTCTAGTTCTAGCCAAGTTGGTCTATGATTGGGGGCTTCCCCTCATAGACCCGACATCAGGGCGTGAGCTTACAGCAGACGAATTAGAGGGTGTCTACTGTGTGATGGAGGGACATGGCCGTCTTGATGGATGGGTGAACTCTCTGGCCTACACCTCGAAGCAAGGTGGTGAGCCTTTTGACTTCCATTTCATCTATAGGCACTACAATACTCCAAAGGAATTAGGCATGGCTTATGTTTCTACCAACGCAGACATGACTCGCACCACGTCCAAAGATCAGATGGGCATAGCTGGCGCACGTTCCCAGAATCCATACGTCCGGGACTATCTGGATAAGATTAAGAAAGACGGCACTATTCCAAAAGCCTCAAACTTCTGGACTTTCGGCAGAGAGCTGACCAAGGAAGAGGTCAAGAAGCTAACCTGTGACCTTGAAGATGCACCTGTATTCGACAAGGACACGACTGACGCTCTAACTCAATGCTATGAGAGTTTCAAGGCTCAGTTCGGAAATGAAGGTGCCGAGAAAATCTATCGAGGTGTCTCTGCTGCCCAATGGTGTGCTGAACGGATTAACAAAGCCAAAGATAAGACAGCAGAAGCCTTGGCTATCGATGAGAAGGTACAGAACATGAGCAAGAGCATCTACACTGCCATTATTGGAGCTGAAGGTAACAAGAAGAAGCACGTCACAAAAGACCAAGTTATCAAGAAGAAACTTGACGAAATGATGAAAGCCGCATAACAGTAGTAACCAGAGGGTGCTGTCTTTCTCACAGGCGGCACTCTCATAACCGTTTCATTATATGTCAGCACAAGTTATAATTCCAAAATTCATTCCCAGAGGCAGAACTGCTATTATGGTCACTACCCTGGGTGTATGTGTGTCTGCTGCTGCCCTCTACGCTGTAAAGCACAGGGGAACAAGGACACAAGAGCCGACTATCCAAAAGGAAGTCAAGTATGTGTTCTTCTCTGCTAATGGAAAGCCTATAACCCTTTCGGAGCAGGAGGTTTACAGTATCAGGCAAATGCACGAAGATGGTATGCAGCCGTCTACCATCGGTAAGAAGTTCGGGCTAGAGACTGTGATGGTCATGCGTATCATCAACTGTGTCAAGTCCTTGTAGTATTAACCTGGGAGGGGGGGGCGGTGTCCTCTCCCAAAATTTCTTTGCAGATGAACATCCCACTTATGAATTATGCCCCTGCTGCTATTTTAGCTAATTTAGATAGTCAGGGCGAACAAAGAGCATACAGAGCAATGGATAGAATGGAAAAAGGAGTTATTAATGTTGCTTTCATTCTTTTTATGCTTGGTCTCGTATTGGTTGTTATTAAGATAACAGTTGACAAGGCTGGTACTTGGGCTATCAATAAGGCTAATAATTCTGCTAAAATTGATCTGGAGCGAGTTAAGTGTGAGGAAAAGGCCAAACTTCGTGAAAGAGAATGTGAAGCAGAGGCTAAACTGCATGACACTAACAACCAGTCAGATGTCAGGAAACATAGAGAAGAAAAGATAATTGATTTGGACTATGAGAAAGAAAAGGCCAGAATAAAACTTGCTGATGGCTTCACCCCAGATAGTAATGATAACGGCTCAGACAATTCTCCAAATGATAAACTTTGGCTTGATGACTATCGCAAGAAGCATCCTATGCCTCAATTACCGTCATTCCTAAAATTCATTCTTGGTTGCCCTGAAGGATATGAAATTGCAGTCCTTCTCAACATGCTTTCCATGCTTGGTGCCATGTGCTTTTCAAGAGTTCGAGCAAAATACCTTGACGGAGTGGCTAAAGCTCCTAATTTGCAGGTCA
>JAILAA010000183.1 GCA_024681875.1 Prevotella sp. | reverse complement strand
CCCTACGCCACCAACGACCGTGCCTTCTGCATCTACCTCGACGCTCACTCCGACGGTTTCACCATCAGCGGCAACACCACGGAAGGACGCCCGCTCCTCCGCAATGAAATCGGCGATAATCAACCTGGTCCACACATCATTTTCAAATAACGCCATCATGCGCCCCACCAACTATCATCTCTTCGACTTCATGGATTTTGACCCGTCGCTAAAGCGCGACGAATATCTATGGAAAGCCTATGCGCCTTCACATATTGCTGAACACGACGGCGACATTGTCATCACCATCCCCTATCAGCGGCAAAAGCTACAAGAAGAGATGGAGCCAGACGCCAGTGTGCCACAGCGTTCCTTCGACCTCATAGTCCGTGCCTATGAGCCGGGCATCATCCGCCTCTTTACCACCATGAATAACGATGAAATGGTGGAAAACGACGATATGCTGCAGTATGCACCTGAGGTAAAGCGCCTGCCCCTGCGTTATGTTTGTGGCGATATCATCGCCACAAACGGGATGAAGATGGGCATTGTCCATCTGGAGCCGTCTGTCCTCGACCACTGGAGTGACCTTCTGCCGCCACCACAGCCTGCACCTTTCATCACCTTCTTCCCCGACGGCGACGAGACGAAGTCCGTTGCCCTGAGCGACGACCATTTCTCGCCACCCCGTTATGACGCCCTACCCTTAGGATTCTGTTCCGTCCGTTGCGACTCAGTCGCAACAAACAAGGCGGAACGTGCCACAATCAGCTTCCGCTGCCAGCCCGACGAGCACTTTGTCGGTACGGGTGAACGCTTCCGCAAAATGGACCTGAGCGGCCAGTCATTCTTCCTAAAGAACCAGGACGGCCAGGGCGTGAACAACCGCCGCTGCTACAAGAACATCCCCTTCTACCTGTCAAGCCGCATGTACGGAGCTTTCTTCCACACCAGCGACTATTGCAAGCTCTCACTGGCCGACCACAGCACGCGCTCGGTACAATTCCTCAATGATGCTGCCACCATCGACGTCTTTCTCATTGGCGGACAGTCGCCAGAGGACATCCTGCATCGCTACCGTATGCTGACAGGCTTCCCCCAGATGCCGCCATTGTGGTCCTTCGGCATCTGGATGAGCCGCATGACCTATTTCAGCGCCGAAGAGGTGGAGGGTATCTGCGACAGGCTAAGGAGTGAACACTATCCGTGTGACGTTATCCACTTGGACACCGGCTGGTTCCGCACCGACTGGCTGTGTGAGTGGAAATTCAATCCCGAGCGCTTTCCCGACCCCGAGAGCTTTATCCACCGCCTCGCCGACAAAGGTTTCAAGGTCAGCCTCTGGCAGCTGCCCTACGTGGCTAAAGGGGCAGAACAGCTTGAAGAAGCAAAAAGAAACAAATTTATCAGTCAGCCAACGAAGGTAGAGGACGCAACGACAGGCGGGGCCTCCAACTTCTCTGCCCTCGACTATGCAGGCACCATCGACTTTACCTACGACAAGGCTACTGACTGGTACAAGAACACACTGTTGAAGCCTCTGCTCGACATGGGTGTGAAGTGCATCAAGACCGACTTCGGCGAGAACATCCACATGGACCACACGTATCACGCGATGAAACCAGAGCGGTTGAACAACCTCTATGCCCTACTCTACCAGCGCGCAGCATACGAAAGCAGACCCACCCCCAGCCCCTCCCTCATCTGGGCTCGTGCCGCCTGGGCCGGGTGCCAGCGCTATCCTGTGCACTGGGGCGGCGACAGCGAGAGCAGCTGGGACGGTATGGCGGGCTCATTGAAGGGCGGTCTGCATCTGGGCCTCAGCGGTTTTGCCTTCTGGAGCCACGACGTGCCGGGCTTCCATAGCACGCCCGACTTCATGAACTCGCCCATTGACCCGCAAGTTTATGTGCGCTGGACACAGTTTGGTGTCTTTACCTCGCATATCCGCTATCATGGCACTTGCAAGCGCGAGCCTTGGCATTATCCCACCATCGCGCCGATTATCAAGAAATGGTGGCGGCTGCGCTATCGTCTCATCCCCTATATCGTGGAGCAGAGCAAACAAGCCTGCAACTCTGGCTGGCCCATCATCCAGGCACTGCTGATGCGTCACCCCGATGACCGTCAAGTATGGAACATCGATGACGAATACTATTTCGGCTCAGAATTCCTTGTCTGTCCCGTGATGAACAGCAAGAACAAACGTGACATCTACCTGCCTAACACCTCTTACCTCACACCTCTCACCTCTAATGACTGGATCAACTTCTTCACAGGCGAGCGCTACGAAGGCGGCCGCTGGTACTACAGCGTTGAATGTCCATTAGAACAGATGCCTGTCTTCGTGCGTGAAGGTGCCTGCATCCCATTCTATCCCAACGATGTGGAAAATACCGATGAAATGGACTTAAACGAAGCCATAACCCTCACAATTACTCCCGAATTCAAGGGTCTGAAGTCTGAAGTATTTAATCTATAGTCTGAAGTCAAAATACACCAAAGTCAAATATGAATGCACACTACATGCAGGGGCTTGACTGGCTCATCCTCGGCGCCTATTTCGCCATTCTCATCGCTATCGGCCTGTGGGCCAGCAGCAAGCGGAAGAAGAACAGCTCGCTGTTCCTGGCCGAGCGCTCACTGCGCTGGCATCACATCGGCTTCTCGATGTGGGGCACTAACGTGGGCCCGTCGATGCTCATTGCCTCGGCCAGTGCAGGTTTTACTACTGGCGTCGTCAGCGGCAACTTCGCTTGGTACGCGTTTGTGTTCATCGCCATGCTGGCCTTCGTTTTCGCCCCGCGCTACTTGGGCACAGGTGTACAGACGCTGCCCGAGTTCATGGGCCTGCGCTTCGGACAGAGCACAAGGAACATTTTGGCATGGTACACCATCGTTACGATTATCATTTCGTGGCTTGCACTGACGCTCTTTGCCGGCGGCATCCTCATCCGTCAGGTCTTCGACATTCCGATGTGGGCCTCGGCGGCAGTGCTGCTGCTCATCAGCGCGTTCTTCACCATGCTGGGCGGACTGAAGGCCGTGGCTTACACCAACGTCTACCAGATGGTGTTGCTCATCATCGTCTCCGCCGTGCTCACCATTGTGGGACTCGACCGCGTAGGCGGCATCAGCGGCTTAGTAGAAAAAGTACCCGCCGACTACTGGGTAATGTTCCGCCCCAACAGCGACGCCGACTTCCCATGGTTGCCCATCATCCTGGGCTACCCCGTCATGGGCGTATGGTTCTGGTGCACCGACCAGAGCATGGTGCAACCCGTACTGGCGGCACGCTCTCTGAAGGAAGGACAATTAGGGACGAACCTGACAGGTTGGCTGAAGATTCTCGACGTCTTCCTCTATATCCTGCCGGGCATCATCTGCTATGCCCTTTTCCACGACACGCTGAGCAATCCCGACGAGGCTTACCTGACAATGGTAGAGAATCTCTTCCCCGTGGGCATGGTGGGACTGGTCTTCGCCGTGCTGACCGCCTGCCTTGTTTCGACCATCGGCTCGGCACTGAACGCACTGAGCACCGTCTTCACTATCGATATTTACGTGAAGCGCTTCCGGCCCGACTCCTCGCAGCAGCGCATCAACTACGTGGGGCGCATCGTCACCGTGTGCGGGGCGCTCATCGCCATCGTCCTCACCGTGGCCATCGACAGCATCAAGGGACTCAACCTCTTCAA
>JAILAA010000037.1 GCA_024681875.1 Prevotella sp. | reverse complement strand
ATATTTCTTTCATTCCTTAGTAGTGGTAAGAGACTGCTAAGTTACTGAAAATCAGGTACTTGGCCAAATTTTATTAGTTATATATTGTTAATGTAACTCATTGATTTTCAAACGATTAAATGTATAATTAACTAAGTATTGCTTTTAGGCATTCCACAATTATTCTTTGTGCATCTGTTGCTGAAGGACTTAATGTTATCTCCAGATTATCAAAAGCCTCATCATTTAGGTGCATATAATAGTCCTCAAAAGGAAGAGGCTTATTACTCAAATAACTGTGAATCGCTATTGACGAGATTTCCGGATTCCCGCCTTCTATTAAAGGATTATAAGGAAATGCATACAAAACAAACCTCGATTCGTTCTGAAACTCCCATCTTTTATGCTTATAATATCCAAAAGGCTTCATTTCCATTTGAACATTTCCTCTATCACCTTTAACATTAGAAATCTTTATAGCATCTTTTGTATACGAAAAGACATCGTCTACATATTTGATGTGCCGATAGAACAAGTCATTCTCATAGTTCATTATTGGCAGTATAAAGAAGTTTGGGTTTACCATATCTTCGGGAGGAATCTTTGACAAGATATATCCCTGTGGCTGTCCCCATCCAAGCTCAAGATTAGACACAGGATATTCTTTAAACATCTTTTGTTCCAAACCGATTCTTACCCCTCCTTTGTCGCCACCATACATTTTCCAAAGTGGAATACTTTCTTCTTCGACTTCTGTCCAACAAGACACGAAAACATACTTGCAGAACTTAACACCTAACGACTCGGCATTTCCCTCTTCTATATCATCAACCTTATCAAGTCGATTGAATCTTATTGTCCTATTCTTTAGGATATATGCCAAAGCCTCTATATTTGTATATTGATAAATTCTCATTATAATTTGGGAATACTGTCTCGTACATTTATTATTTTAATTAAGGCATTATTTTACGATCTCAACCTTCCAGCCCATTTTGAGGGATGTGTTGATTTTGTCCAGAATCTTCTTTTTATCCTTGGTACTACTATGAGTTAGGACATATAGCCCTGGCGCTGCTTCGCGCTGAGCATGACCATATTTTTTATCCTTTGTGGTAGAAACAACATTAATACGGCAAAACTTGACATCCAGTTCGCGTACCCTCATCAATCCAGCTTCCATGATAGCAGCAGTAAACGTAGTAGCAGCATCGTGTTCTTGAAGAATTGATCCGTCTTTTCTTCGGATGCACAGACCTGTCTTTGAGGCAATCTGTGTCCTCTTGTTTTTCCTCGGGCCAAATTCCTTATGCTCCACTTCTGGATCAGCCTCCAACCGCTTGGCATCTATCAGTTCTGTGATGTTTGTCTTACGCGACAACGATACACTAATTGGCAGACCTGGGTGATAGTCAACCACCAGAACCAATTCACGCTGTACCTGTTTTAGGGCAGGTTCAATGGTTTCTGTGACTACAGGAAGAATCTCTTTCTTGATAATGTTTTCTTCCAGTTCGCTTACCTGTCTCTCCAAATCTTCATTCAGTGAGAGACCTTCTTTTCGCAATGTTTCCATTGCCTTATATAAATCGCCGAGTCGTGACATATTCAATTGTTATTAGATGATTCGTATTCTTCTCTTGTTATTGGCGTCTCTGGATCCACGATGAGGACTTCATCATAGGTCAGGCCTTAGAGACGGTAGACGAGGAGGACTATTCATCCATCAATTTCTTCAGTTCCTCGATATCAGGAAGCGTGTCCTGCATCTCCTTTGGCATGTCCGAAAATGTCTTGTAAGTTGAAACACCCATCGGCTTGTTGTAGTCTCTTACAGCATATTCGGCATAGGCCTGATTGGCGCTTTTGCAGAGCACTATGCCGATACTTGGGTTCTCATGGGGTTTGCGCACTTTGTCATCCAATACCTGAAGATAGGCGTATAGTTGACCGAGATATGCTGGTTTGAACTTGCCTACCTTCAATTCTATCGCCACCAATGCGTTCAGTTCGCGGTTAAAGAACAGTAGGTCGCTCCACATCTCTTCATCATAGATTTCCAGATGATACTGATTCCCTACAAAAGTGAAATCTCGTCCAAGCGTCATAATAAAGCGTTTGATGTTGTGGATAATACGTTGTTCCACCAATCGCTCATCCACATCCTTCTCTTGGGCATCAATGTCCTCCACATTGATATAGTCAAGCAGATATTCGTCCTTGAACATGCGGATGGCTTTCATCGCCTGTCTTGTTGAACTCATTGTCTGCGGAAAATTGTTAGGAGCCGTGTGGTCGGGCTTTGGAATACCTGCTTTGAGCACATCTCTGAGTGTATATTTGTCCCACTGATGCACCACCGCCTCATGTATGCAATACAGCACCTCGTGTATGTCCTTTGTCTTATGCAAAATCTCCATGTGGTGCGAGAAACTGATACCAAGAAACTCTTCACGATTGATTTCGGTCGCCATCGGCGACCATTTTGTCAACGAGAAATAATCATGTGTTATGGACTCTCTTGCGCTGTCCAATGTCAATTCGGTCGCCATTGGCGAGCGATTTAGGTATTGTGACCAAAACTCTGCAAACATACGCATCTTTTTGATGCTTTCTTCTGAGAATCCTCGCAAGCCTGGCAGTTCTCTTCGCAGTTGTTCACTGATTTCCTTGATGGCTCCTGTACCCCATGTTCCTTTACGAGAGTTTGCTGAAACATAAAGTCCTACACCAAAATACAGTGATAGTTGCGTACCGCTAATCATTCTTGCAGCACGCGACTGGCTCTGTAGAATAGCCCCTTTGATAGTTTGAACAGCTTGTTTTAATTCTGCTGTCAGTATGCTTTTATTCTCTGCGTTCATATTCTTCAAACGACACTTAATGATTGATTATTGCTCCTTTTCGTATTCTTCTCGCGTGATGGGAGTCTCTGAATCAACAATGAGGACTTTATCGTAGGTCAGTCCCAACTCTGGCTCTGAACATTGCTTTTTTTTGTCTTCACAGCATCTTTCAGTTCTTCCGTCAGCCCATTTATTGTAACCTTATTTCTTTATTCGTCATATTTCGTTCGCAAAGTTAACCATATTTCTATAACGTTTCTTTTCTGATTCTATTGTTATTGTTTACTCCAAAACGGGAATCCGTCCCGCTGTCCTCTTGTCCATATTTCGTTGCCTGTCTCTATTACTATCGCTGTTCAATTCGTTTAATGTTTGCCATAAATTTTCAATATTTGAGCGCAAATATACGCAAAAAGACTGATACTACCTAATTAAATGAAGAAAAACTGCAGCTTTACCTGAAAGAAGCCGCTCGGTCAGACAGATGCTGATGGTGATTGTTGATTTGCGTAGTCAATTATTGAAAATCAACCCATCTGCGAGACCATTGTTTTAGGCCGAATTCTTGCTTTGGCAAGCGTTTTTAAGAAACGGTTAGCGTTAATCTTCCAAAAACCGTTGTTCTTTACAGGTTTTTTCGTAACTTTGCCGACAAATACCAGATCATCATTCTCTATATGACAATCCTGTACGATTATCAGGCTTTCTGTATGCAACGGTATGGCGGCGTGTCCAACTGCTTTGTGCAGCTGATTTCTCATTTGCCAGCCAGTGATCAGTATGAGATTAGCATTGCCGAAAGCGACAATATACACTTGAAAGCCAGCGGTCTTGTCACGACGGAGCCTATGCGCCTGCCATGTGACCGTTTCCTTAGACAGCGGAAGTTCAAGGGTCAGCGCACGCTATATGACCTCTACGGGAGGCTGTTTCCACGAAAGACGTCTGAGGGACGTAACCGTCTGCTGACCATCGATACACTGCGCAAGGGCCAGTATGACGTGTTTCACCCTACTTTTTTTGACGATTACTTCTTGCCCTATCTTGGCCAGCGGCCATTTGTGCTGACCGTTCACGACATGATTCCCGAGATGTTCTTCCCCAGCTATGACCCGCAGGTGCGGAAAAAGAGGGAACTGGTGGAGCGCGCTGCGCACATCGTGGCCGTTTCGGCAAAGACGAAGGAGGATCTTGTCAGGATGTTCCAGATAGACGAGAGGCGTGTTACCGTCATCCACCATGGCCCTCCCGCTTCGGAAGAGTCTGCATCAGACAAGCGTCTGGTAGAAGGAAAATACCTGCTCTATGTGGGTGTGCGAAAGGACTACAAGAACTTCATCCCCATGCTTCAGGAGCTGCTGCCCGTGCTCCGTCAGCATCAGGACATACAGCTGGTTTGCACTGGTCCGGACTTCACTCGCCACGAAACCGACTTTTTTGCCAGGAACGGCATTGCCTCGCGCATTGTCCATGTCCGTCCGTCGGATGCTGAGATGCATGGCCTCTATGCCCACGCATTGTGCTTCCTCTTTCCCTCGCTCTACGAGGGCTTTGGCATCCCTATCCTTGAGGCCTATGCCGCCTCGTGTCCTGTGTTGCTCAATCACGCAAGCTGTTTTCCCGAAGTAGCTGAAGATGCTGCCTTGTTCTTTCATCTTGACAGTCAAGGCAAGGACAGCGACCTGGCTCAGGTGATGCAGGCGTTTCTTGGCTGGAGTGACGATGAGCGCCAACAGCTGATTCAGCGACAAAGGCAGCGCCTTGCAGCGTTCTCGTGGCAGAAGGCTGCTGCACAGCTCCATCATGTTTACGAAGAGGTATTAAGTCGTGGGAGTCATGGTTAAGTTTTCTGTCATCACTATTACCTATAACGCAGAGAGTGTGCTGCAGCGTACTCTTGACAGCGTGCGTGCGCAGACATACGAGGATTTGGAGCATCTTGTCATCGACGGTGCTTCAACGGATGGTACGCTCGCCATGGCCGAGAGCTACAAGTCGCTGAGCGATGCTTCGGACATCGGACACAAGGTGATCATCCGCTCAGAGCCTGACGATGGCATCTATGACGCTATGAACAAAGGTCTGACGCAGGCATCGGGCGACTACATCGTGTTTATGAATGCCGGCGACAGTTTCCCTCATTCTGACACGTTGGAGCAGGTGGCTCATCGCTGCCACTTAAACGAGTTGCCCAGCGACTCTTTGCCAGCAGTGTTGTATGGCCACACCGACATCGTGGACGGCGATGGGCACTTCCTGCACCCTCGCAGGCTTCAGCCGCCGCAGAAGCTGACATGGCGCTCCTTCCGTCATGGTATGCTGGTGTGCCATCAGGCTTTCTATGCACGTACCGACATTGCTAAAAATCTGCAATATGACACACGGTACAAGTATTCGGCCGACGTGGACTGGTGCATCCGCGTGATGAAGGAAGCCGACCGTCTCGCGCTGCCCCTTCAAAATATAGACATGGTAGTGGCGAACTACACGGAGGAGGGTACGACGACGCGCCACCACCGTGAGTCGCTGCGCGAGCGCTACAGGGTGATGGCGCATCATTATGGTCAGGTGAGTACCTTCCTCATGCACGGATGGTTTGCCGTGCGAAGTCTTATCTCACGATGATTTTTTTGCCATTGACAATGTAGAGACCAGACTTGAGGCTACCTGCTTCAATGTGGCGTCCCTGCAAGTCGTAATGTTGTTCTGCTCGTTGCGAATCAGTTGCAACATTCTCGATAGAGGCGGGGGTAACGACGCCTTGCAATGCGCCTGCTTCGTTGTAATAACCGCCGTTCTTGAAGTCAAGGTCGGCCGTCTGGTTGCTGCCGTCGTTGAAGATAATGGCAGTAGGTTGTGAGGTGAGTGTGCCGTTGTAGGTCCACTTCCACACCTTTCGGCCATTGTTCGTACCCACCTGCTGACAGGCAACGCCGGGCCAGTTCCCACCGGTGTAATTGTTGCTGGCGTCCCAAGCCCAGCAGCGGATAATGCTACCCCACGTCTTGGGAGCTTCAAAGAAGGCACAGGTCTCGCCCTCGTTCACCACACAGAAGGAGGGAGCGGTGAAAGTGTCCTCTGTGATGTTGTCAAGGGCGGATAGGTCTACCGTATTACTTACATACATTTTAAAGTTCGTTCCTTCGAGAGCCAGCTTGTAATTGCCCGAAGGCAGGTCGGCTTCTGTCAGCGTACCCAACAGCAACAACGCGTTTCCCTTCTGTCCCTCTGTCATCAGCACGTAGCCGTTGGTCTTGGCCTCCTTGGTGATGATGGCGCTCTCGTTGGTAATGCCTACCGCCTTGCGTATGGTAATGAGGCGCTTCAAGGTTGTTTTGTAGGTTTTCCAGTGACTCAGCCACAAGCAGGGCGTTCCCGGCATGGTGAGGATGAAGGCATTGGCTGCCTCCACGTTGGCATAGAGGGGAATCTCACCAGGTCGGCCCGTATCGTGGTTGTCGACAAAGGTCACGGCATAGCGGGCATAGTCAGGATCGTTGCTCAGGGCGGCCTTGTTCAGCTCAGACCAGTTGCTGCCGTTGTTGCTGAATGCTGTGTTGATGTAATATTTCATGGGGAAGTCGAAGGCTGCACTCTGGATGACGCCGTCGGTCTTTGTGCCGTTAATCCAGTTGGTGACAACGGTCTTGTTGCCGTCCCAGCACTCACCCACGGAATACTTCACACCTGCGGCCTTGTTATACATTCCCACATACTTGGCGGCAAAGCCTTTTACGAAGTCGTAGCGGAAACCGATGTAGCCCAGGTCGTTAAGCAGGAAGTCCTCGTAGGCCTGCACGTTCTTCTGCACGTTGGCACCCGTATGGTCCAAGTCGCGTGCACCGCCCCATCCTTCACCGGTATCCAAGGCGCCTGTAGGTTTGTAGCCTTGATCATTTGCCTCATCGTCCTGACAAATGTCGGCAGCTGTCAGCTGATACGTCCTATCCTTGTAGGTCTCAGCAGGGAAGTGCAGCCAGTTAGCATCCACGCTGGCACGGTGGTTGATGACCACGTCTTCAATGATTCCTGTGCCCTTCTCCTTGAACGTCTTGATCATCGAGCGTAGCTGAGCCTCGGTGCCAAAGGCACTTTTATGGTCAAACCAGTAGACGGGGTGGTAGCCCATGTTCATGCTCAAGGAATTGGCATAGGCTGAGTTGGGTACCCAGATGAGGTCGAAATACTGCGACATCTCGTCGGCCTGGCTTTCCAGATTGGCCCAGTTCGTGTCGGTGTAGGAGTCCCAGTAGAATCCCTGCAGCATGACGCCGCCGTACTTCGACGGCCAGCCTTGCGCTGCTACGCTGCTAAGTGATAAATGACAAATGAGAAATGCCAAACAGAGTAATAGTCTTTTCATAATTCTTTGTGTTTATAGTTGTTGCAAATATACGAAAAATGTTTTTTACAACTCCTCAAACATCCGTAAATGTTGGCGACAGAAAGATGCAAACGTTTGCATCCTTCTTTCCGGGCCCGAAGCGTCCGGATTATTTCCGAAGTAGGTTGTTCAATTTGTTGTACTTAATTATTCGTTGTTTTTAAAGATACCGACCCCACCCCTGCCCCTCCCCTTGAGGGGAGGGGAGTCCCTACAGGAATGGCGTGAGCCTACTCCCCTCCAACTCCCCACCCCTTGAGGGGCGGGGTGGCCGATAGGCCGGGGCGGGGTAGATAGAGGGGCAGGGGTGGGGTCTGTATTATCAAATCTTACCAAGTTATTTTTTTATCATCACTTCATTGCCTTTAAGGTAGCCATCGTCCGAAATAAATCCGAAGCCTTCGGATTTTTGTCCGACCGGGTCGGATTTTTGTCCGACCGCTTCGGATTTTTGTCCGACCGCTTCGGATTTTTGTCCGAAGCCTTCGGATTTTTTCGGACGATTCTTTCTTTTATGCCACGTTGCTTTTTTAGCAATTATTCAAGTGCCGCGTGTAATGAAACGCCTGCGTAGAAACGGCCTGAAAGGCCAAAATGCACATAGCCCAGGGCATCGCCCTGGGTACAAGGGAATGTGTAAATTCGCCCTGAAAGGGCAAAAGCCCACCTGCCGCATTGCTGCTTTTGCCCTTTCAGGGCGTTAGTTGCGCATCACATTTACCCAGGGCGTTGCCCTGGGCTGGAATCTTGTTGGCCTTTCAGGCCGTCTTTGCGGAGCTTGCGAAAGTTGAGGCAATTACTTATACGGAAAAAAGGCGGGCACCATTGCTGATGTCCGCCTGAAGCATACTGATGATAGAGGATTACTCTACTGTGCAGTAGATGTTGTTAGAATCTCTACGGGTAGGATAGAGCTTGATAGTCGTACCCACGACACCGATGTTCTTGCCATTGGCTACCAAGTCGTCAATAATGGTTGAAGGCTCAACATCATCATGGGAGCCAAGGTTGACGGCCCAGTCGCTGTTGATACGGAACTTCCAACCATCAGCAGTGACGCCCGGATTGGTTACCTCGTAGCAATAGTCGGCCGCGTTCCACGTCATTTCGACATCGCCGCCCCAGCCATTGAAGGAACCTATGATGCCCATCATATTGACTTTAGTGCCATTGATGCTCATCTTCTTCAGGTTAAGAGTTACGTAGTAGACTCCCTCGCTCGATGCTGCCATGTTCTGGTCGTTGTCACCTGCATCTGAGAAGTCACCTTCGAATGTCATTCCTGAAGCATTGATCTGGGTGTCCCAGTTGCCGGCTTCACGCTGGAATTTGAACTTGTTGCCCCATCCGTTAGGATCAGCGCAATAGAGATAACCTGTGTAAGTTCCCTCGCCGGCGTCTACCAGTGCGAGTTTCTGTTCGGCTTTTTGCCATCCGTCAGTAGCACCGATGAAGTAGACGTAAGGCTCGAACTTGTCCTTGGTGATGTCTGAACCTTCAATAATCTCGTAAACAGGATAGCCGCCTTCGAATGAAAGGGTGACAGAGTATGTTCCTGTGCCAGGCACCGGTATATTCTTGCCGTCCTGTATCAGGTCGCCAGGTTCGCCATCCAAGTCGATGCCAAGGTTGACTGGCCAGTCATGATTGACGCGGAACTTGAACTCTCCACTGCCGTTGAAGTCGTAGGTAGCATAGTAGACGTTGTTTTCCGAGCTATAGGTCAAGTCTATATCCTTGTCCCAGCCACCGATACCGTCGCCGACAAGGCTCCAGTTGCGCTTCTCTATCGAGTATTTGAGATTGTTCAGGTCTACCGTGATGTAGTAGCAGCCAGCTTCAGCAACCTTGATATTGGCACCGCCAGGCTCAAGGGTCTGTCCGTCGGAAGAGCCCCAGTTGACATCCCATGACCCATCAGCAAACTTAAACTCAGTGCCTGCCTCCATGAAGATGTAGCCCGAGAAGACGTTGGGATTGTTGTCGGGGTCAGTCTCATAGAGCGCCTGTGTATACTTGGCAGGATTCCAGCCCTGATGTCCACCAGGCACGGCGAGTGCTCTCAGAGTAGTTTTTCCATGATAGGGAATGGTGATGTCGAGCACAGTCTCGTGAATCTCCTTGCTGACCAGCTTGCCGTTATAGACGCGGGCAATGAACAAGGCGGGCACCAGCTTCTGCTCGGGCAGTTTGCCATAGAAAGTCTGGAGGGTTTTCTTGAGGGCTGCGGCCGATACCTTGCCTTCGGCATCTGTGGTAAACTCTACGTTCTCGCTCTTGTCGGCATTGTAGATAACAGCCGTGTAGACAACGCTGTCGGGATCAGAGCTCGACTCATAGGTCGGCACGAACAGTTGTACGTCGCCTTCCTGATTGACATTGGCAAAATCGATAGCCGGCACGTCGGTAATGTTCTGGCTGACGCTGACAGCTTCGTCGGGAGTGGTGTCAGGCTTCTGCACCACCCAGTCCTTATAATCTTCTGTGCAGCCGACCATTACAAGGGCCAGAGCTGCGAAAAATATCTTCTTCATACGTTATTCTTCTGTTTCGTTAGAAATAAACATATACTGACCCGTGATATCATTCAGGAACACGGTGTAAGAGCCAGCCTTGACAGCGATGTTCGCACCATTGTTGACGCCCAGTCCATAGGGGAATGTCTTAGTGGCATCCTGAGCAGGACCCCAGTTGTCGTTCCAGGCACCATCAGCGGCAAACTTCAGTTCGGTATCCTCCGCCAGGTCAACAGTGGTCATCCAGATATGGTTCTCGCCATTAAGGGTTTCGCAGGCAGTCACAGGATTGGCTTCGATGTCCCATCCGTTATAGCCACCGGGCAGGCCCATCGTGGCAAACACCTTCGGAGCATCCTCGTACTCGTAGGGCTCGATGGTGAGGGTAAGCTTCTTGGTGTCGGCGGTGACAGTGTAGTAGCCGGCCTCCTTGACAATGATGTTGTTATCCTTCTCTTCCTTCCCAAGGAAAGACTCCGGGCTGTCAACATTGTCATAGCTCATCTGGTCATCCCATGCGCCAACGACACCTATCAGCTTGAACTGAGTGCCAGCGGCAAAGTAGCCAGTGTAAGCAATCTTACCCAGTCCGCTCGGCTTCTCATACTCTTCCTTGACAAGTGGCAGCAGAGGAATCAAGCCCTTGCCGACACTGTTCTTTGTGTTGTCCCAGCCAGCGCTTCCGATTTTGTCGCCCACCATATACCAGATGACGGGAATCGGGTCGACCATGAAGAAAGGAGCCACGGTGATGTTGATGGTGTTCGATGACGTGATGCTGTTATAGTTGGTTTGGCTGGCATCCTGTACCGAAGCAATGGCACGCAATGTCAACCCCAGCTTGGCAGGAACATCGGCCAGTTCCTTCCAGCCCATCAGTTTCATCAAAGCGCCATCAAGAACACTACAACTGATAGCGCCCTTGTTGCTGTTGAATGTCTGGTCGAGCGTGATGAAGTCGGCACCGGTGTTGTCGTCAGCACCGTCTACAAACTCTTTCGTAAAGGCACCTGAAGGAGACACCTGTACAATATAAGTAGGAATGACAGAAGCACCGAAGTCGGTATACTTGGGAAGTGTCCAGGACATGGTGAACTCTTTGGTGGTCTCCAAGTCCACAACGGCAGCCGTAGCATTAGAGCCTGTTAAACTGAACTCCGTGGGCTGCACCAGCGTGGGATTAGAATCCCTGTCGTCGCTGCACGATGTGAATGCAAATGCGCCGGCAAGCAGCAGCATAGCATAAGAATATATCTTTTTCATATTGCTGTTCATCATTAAGGTTGTATTAATAGCCTGTGTTCTGCTTCAGGTTCGGATTCGAGTTGACATCCTCTGCAGGAATAGCAAATACGTTGAGATAAGCGGCAATGGCCTGGCCATTCTTGATACCGCCCTTCCATTCCCATAGGTATTCACCACTCTTCTCACCACCATAGTAGCCAAAGCGGATTAAGTCGGTGCGGCGGAAGCCCTCGTAATAAAGCTCGCGGGCACGCTCGTCAAGAATATCTTTCAGACTGTAGGAATCCTTAACTCCGGCATGGGCGCGGTTACGGATTTCATCAATATAGCCCTTGCCAGTGGCTGTTGCTGTTCCACCGTTCAAACGGGCATCAGCCTCGGCAGCTATCAGGTAAGCCTCGGCAGAGCGCATCAGGAAATAGTCGGTATCAATAAACTTGGAGTTGTGAGGATTACCGCCGTTAGAATAGGTGTTGCGATACTTGCCAACAGCATAGCCGGAGGTGTATTCAGTGGGCTTTTCCACTACAAGGTCACGACCCTTGCCGAAGAACAGGGCACGGTCGTCGCCGGCAGCCTTCACCATGTCGGCGATGTTTGATTTCGGTGCATCGTTATTGGGGAAGAACTTGGCGATGAACTGCGAGCGGGCGCGGTTGCCAGCCCAGAACTGGTCGGTGCCGTAGTCCTTGTCGGTATCCATGTCTGCCTTCCACGTTGAAGCCATCAGGAAGAGTGATGTTCCCCAAGATGTAGTGGTGACACCGTCCTGATAGAGGGGCAGGATGGCTTCCTGAGATGAACCGTTCTCTCCATTGTCGCCCATGAACAGCATCTGATAGGCGCTCCACTTGCCAGTGCCAGTGGTCCACAACTTGTGAGGACCGTTGATGACCTTCTCGGCATAGGTTTTGGCATCCTCCCAACGGGCTGTGCCAGTGTAGACCTCTGCATTCAGGTACATACGGGCCAACAGCAGGTTGGCGGCATCCTGATCGGCACGGCCGTAACCGTTGTCGCTGCTCTTGCGGACAGCAGGGGGAAGCATCTTGCCTACAACGTCCTTCAACTCGGACTCAATCCAAACGAACAGGTCGGCACGCTGCATCTGCGTAGGATTCTCTGTAGAAACCTTAGTTGAGAAAGGAACATTGCCATAGCAGTCCATCAGATGATAGTAGTAGAGGGCGCGCAGGAAGCGGACTTCTGCCTCACGCGTGGCGTCAACACCCTTACAGACGTCCAAGTAGTGGTTGCAGTAGTTGATGCCGCCATACAGACGATAGTAGAAACCTTCCAGCATCGGGTGGCTGGCATCGTACTGGTTGTAGTTGAACTGGGGAATACCAGGGTCGCCCCAGGCGCAGATGGCCTCGTCGGTAGTCAGTTCGTTGGCATTCCAGAGCTGGCGCACGAAACCTGTCGTACCACCATCCAAGCGGTCGATGTCGCAATCGCCGTCCGCACCAGTGTTACCTGCCAAAGCCATGTTGGCATAGCACTTGGTATAAAGACCAATCTCATCGACAACCATCGTCGTGCTGGGATCAATAGGCGTCACATCAAGGTCTCCGGTGCAGGAATTCAGTCCTACAGCCAGTAAGAGTGCTGCTGCAGGAGCAATATGCTTAAAATATCTTGAATCCATAATATTATTCCTTAATCTGTTAATAGTGTGTTAGAAGTTGAAGTTCACACCCATCTGGATGGTGAACGGACGGGGATAAATACCGTTGTCGATACCTCCGCCAACCTCAGGATCGATACCCTCATACTTGGTGATGGTAAATACATTGGTTGCACTGACGTAAGCACGACCGCTAAGGAAGTCATCCGAAGTCTTGAACGAATAGCCCAGCGTGATGTTGTCGCACTTGAGGAACGAAGCGTTGTGGATAAAGTAGTCGGTAATCACCTTGTCGTAGGTCGTCCATCTGTTGCTGACGGCTGTAGGCGTGGCGTTTTGCAGATAGCTGAACGAGCTGTCATAACGCTTGGCAAGGTTGGAATAGCCTGCCTGCTTGTCCCAGTATACGTAGTTGTCGAAGCTGGCACGCAGACCGAAGCCGAAGTCGAAGCTCTTAAACTGAATGCGTGAACTCAGACCTGCGGTGTAAGGAGCTGCGGGGCTCTTATAGAAGTAGCGGTCGGCATCGGTCAGCTGTCCGTCACCGTTGCGGTCTACGAATACGCCCTCCAAAGGTCTGCCGTCCTGGCCATACACCTGCTGGTATACATAGAAGGAGTTTGCAGGATGGCCAACGGCCTGTGCCTGCACCTGATTACCTGTACCTGCCGAGATGCCACCAGTCATAATGATGGATGACTTGCCTGTCAGCTCGGTAATCTCATTCTTGTTATAGGTGAAGTTAGTTGTCACCTCCCACTGCAAGTCCTCGGTCTGAATGGGACGTACGGTCAGCGCTGCCTCGATACCCTTGTTCTCCAATGAACCGATGTTCTTTGAGATAGAGTTACGGAAGTTGGTTCCTGCAGGAGCCGGTGCATTGTTAATCAGGTCGGTAGTCTTGCGCTTGTAAACATCAACGCTACCAGAGATGCGGTTGTTGAACAGACCGAAATCAAGACCAGCGTTATAGGTCGTTGTCGTTTCCCACTTCAGATCCTCATTGTAGGCATCCGGACGATAGAGGATACCTTCGTCGTTGACACCCTTGATGATATAGCGGCCGTCCTTGTTGGTGCGGTTGACATTATACGATGCAAAATAGTTGTAGTTGCCGATACCGTCCTGCTGGCCGGTCTTACCCCAACCGAGGCGGAGCTTCAGTTCACTGAGCGCCTTGACATTCTTCAGGAAACCTTCCTCGTTGATCTTCCAGCCGAAAGCTACTGACGGGAATGTTGCCCAGTGCTCCTTGAAGCGGCTTGAACCGTCGCGACGCACAGTGGCTGTCAGCATGTAACGGTCGAAGGCAATGTAGTTGGCACGTCCGAAGAAGCTGACCAGATAGCTCTCCTGCTTCCATTCCGACTCTTTCGGATTGTAGGGTTGACCTGCGAGTGCAACGCCATTGTCGTCAACCTGTGTGGTGGTCAGAGGATACAGACCTGCATACTCTGAATTGCCCCAATACTTCTTATGCGACCACTCGTAACCAGCCATGATGTCAAAGTGCTGGGTCTCAATGAAGTCCTTGTAATACTGAGCGTAAGTAGAAAGGGTCAGGTTGTATTTGCTCTCCTTCGTGAAACCATCGTTGCCATAGTAGAAATTCGAGGGTCCCCAGTTGGCATAAGTAGTCTTCTGCTTACCATTGGCCCAGTCACCAGAGAGGTTGGCGTGCAGGCGAAGGTCTTCAAAGCCATGTATCTGATAGTCGGCTTCCACATTACCCATATAGTCGAATGAGTTGGCACGGTCTTTCTTCTCCTTCAGCAAAGCCATAGGATTCTTGGCTGCATTGGGGTTCTGCATGGTAGCGTATTCGTCGTCTTTCAGTGAAGAGCCGCTGTCTGTCCATGCGAAGAAATCACAAAAGTTTGTAAAGGCACCGCTGTTGTCAAAAACGGGCTGGGTGGGATCCATGCGGACAGCCTCGCCGATAGCACTCTCGTTGGCATAACGGTTGTAGGTGTGCATGAACTTGCCGTTGACATTAAACTTCAGGTGGTCGTCCAAGAATGAGGGATTCAGCGTCATGCTGGCTGTTGTACGCTCAAAGTGTGAGCCGGAAAGGATACCGTCCTGATTGGTGTAACCCAGACTGAAGCGATAGGGCATTTTCTTCAATCCACCGGAAACGGTGACATTGTGGTCTGTACCAAAGGCTGTGCGGAAAATCTCATCCTGCCAGTCGGTATTGGCATTGCCTAACAGGGCTTCTGCATCGGAACCTGCTCCATAGTACGACGTGATAAAGTTGCGATACTCATCAGCTCCCAACACGTCAAAGTCCTTGGTCTTGAACGAATAGGAAGCGCTGCCGTTATAGCTGACGCTGGGCTTCTGGCCTGTGCGGCCTTTCTTGGTGGTGATGATGATGACACCATTAGAACCACGGCTACCGTAAATGGCGGTTGCAGAAGCATCCTTCAGCACAGTAAAGCTCTCAATGTCAGCAGGGTTTACCATTGACAACGGGTTGGCAGCACCCTTGATGCCCTGATTGTCAAGAGCCAAACCGTCAATCACAATCAGAGGATCGTTAGAAGCATTCAGTGACGAGCCGCCACGAATACGGATAGTAGCGCCGCCGCCAGGTATACCACCGCCTGTGGTTACGTTTACGCCGGCAATCTTACCCTGAATCATGTCCTGGGCATTGGTAATCAAACCGTGGTTTTTCTCATCAGGCTTGATGGCTGTCACGGAACCTGTCAAGTCATGCTTACGGGCAACACCGTAACCGATGACCACGACTTCGTTCAGCATTGCCTGGTCGTCTTGAAGCACAACCTCCACATTGGGAGCTGCCTTGACGATGGCATTCTGATAACCGATGTAGCTGACAACGATGTCAGCACCTGCATTAGCTTTCAGAGCAAAGTTACCATCGAAGTCCGTAATGGTAGCGGTCTGTGTGTCCGCTACACGCACGGTGGCACCGATGATAGGTTCACCCTGAGCATCCTTAACATGGCCTTTTACGTCGATTTGCGCAAAGGCTCCTACCGATAGGAACAGTCCTAACACGAGGACAAGCATCCTAAGAGGCATCTTAAAGTTTACCTGCTTCATCATTACATTTTTGGTTAGTTAATATTGTTTATCGTTTCTCTTGTCGCCTATTAGGTAATTTCTGTGCAAAGATAATTTCTTTTTACATGTTGTGACACCTTTTATTCTTATTTTTTCTTATACACGTCGCGCAAACGTTTGCATCATTCTCTCTTTATTATTTATTAAGGTTTCGTGCGCGCAAGAAAACTTTGCACTATCTTTGCACAGAAAAGTTGAAAAGTTGAAAAAGTGAAAAGTTGAAAACTGAAAACCCGTAAATAGTAAATTCCCATGTTGACGATGAAGGACATAGCCCGCGAGCTGGGCATTTCGGTGGCTACGGTATCAAGGGCACTGAACAACTCGCCGCGCATCAGCGAGGCGCAACGCCAGCGCATACAGCAATATGCACGCGAACATAACTTCACGCCCAACGTACTGGCCGAGTCACTACGCCACTCACGTGTAAAACCCATGAAGGTCATCGGCGTCATCGTGCCCGAGCTGGTGCATTATTACTTCAGCACCATTCTGAAGGGTATCGAGGAAGAGGCCGAACAGCACGGCTACCGCATCATGGTGGCCCAGAGCGGAGAGCAGTATGAGCGCGAGGTGCGACTCTGCCAGTCGTTCTATGAGAACAAGGTGTGTGGCATCATCGTCTCGCAGGCAAAGGACACGCAGCGCTACGACCATTTTCAGCGCCTCATCGACGCTGGCGTGCCTCTGGTGTTCTACGACCGCATCTGCACGGGTGTCAATGCCAGCCGCGTCGTCGTCGACGACTATATGGGTGCTTTCAATGCCGTCTCTCACCTCATCCAGACGGGCTGTCGGCGCATCGCCTACTATGGTTCGCAGATGAATCTCGAGATCTCGAAGAACCGCTTCAACGGCTACAAAGACGCGCTGCTGAAAAACGGCCTGCCCTTCGACATCAACCTAACCCGCTATTGTGACAACCGCCAGGCAGCGGAGCTCGTCACTCCTGACCTTTTCGACGGCGACTACTACCCCGATGCCTTCTTCGCTGTCAACGACGACACGGCCATCGGCATCCTCTACACTGTGAAGCGCATGGGCCTGAGGGTACCTGAAGACATCAGCATCTGCGGTTTTACCAACGGCGACCGCGCTGTAGCCTGCGACCCTATGCTTACCACCGTTGAGCAGCGAGGTACACGCGTGGGTGAGGAGGCGGCCAACATCCTCATCGGCCTCGTTGAAGGCACCCTGCCTGCCGGCCATGTTGAGAAACGCATCGTCCGCACCCGCCTCATCGTCCGCGGCACTACTCGGTGAAATGAAGAATGAAGAATGAAGAATGAAGAATGAAGAATGAAGAATGAAGAATTTGCTACCGCAATGACAACAAATTACAAAAGGGACTCTAATTTTGCGCTCTGATAGAATATATCAGTGAAGAATTTGCTTTATCACGGCCAAATCCTTACCTTTGTTGTTAGAAGGAGGAAGAGGCCGGCAGGAAAGGGAACCTATTCAGGGGACAACAGTCCGTTAGAGTC
>JAILAA010000180.1 GCA_024681875.1 Prevotella sp. | reverse complement strand
ACAGGGCTAAAAATTTGAAAGTTTAAATGGGAGCTTCACAGCGACCACCTGTTATCCACAGTTGAAAACTTTCTTTTACCAATAACTAAAAACCTAAAACTATAAATATTACTACTAACCTAAAACAATCTATTAACCTTTGATGGTGCAAAGGTACGTCGAAAAAACGCACCCCACAACTTTTACAAAGAAAAAGTGTAAAAATAACGCTTTCTCTTGATTAAAATCAATTTTTGTGCACGCCAACAAGGCTCAATAGCACGAATATGGGCTAAGAAAAGGCCTATTTCCCATTGCGGTTGACGACGGTGACAACTGCCTGCGCAAGGCTAAGGAAAGCCTGCCCCGACATAGAATCGACATTGGTGACCACGGGAGCGCCGCCATCGCCCGCCTCACAGACACTCTGCACCAGCGGCAGCTGCGCCAGCAGGGGCACATGCATCTCTTCGGCCAGCCGTTTGCAGCCCTCGCGGCCAAAGATATAATAGCGGTTCTGCGGCAGCTCGGCAGGCGTAAACCATGCCATGTTCTCCACCAGTCCGAGGATGGGCACGTTCACCTTGTCGTTCATATACATGTCTATACCCTTGCGTGCATCGGCCAGCGCCACCTGCTGCGGTGTACTGACGATAACAGCGCCCGTGAGCCTGAGCATCTGCAGAATGGAGAGATGAATGTCGCTGGTGCCCGGCGGCGTGTCGATGATGAGATAGTCCAGCTGGCCCCAGTCAGCATCTGCGATGAGTTGTTTCAAGGCATTGCAGGCCATTCCGCCGCGCCAAAGCGTGGCTGTTTGCGGAGCTACGAAGAAGCCTATGCTGAGCATCCGCACGCCATAGCGCTCTACCGGCAGGATGAGGTCGCGCCCGTCCTTGTTCACCGAATACACCTTCACCTCCTCCAAGCCCATCATCTTGGGAACAGATGGTCCGAAGATGTCAGCATCGAGCAGCCCCACACTATAACCCAGACGGGCCAATGCTACGGCAAGGTTGACGGCCACGGTACTCTTGCCCACGCCACCCTTGCCCGAGCTGACGGCCACGATGTGCTTGACATCGGGCAGCAGCTGCTCGTCGGCAGGACGCGCCTTACTCTTGAACTCGGTCACAATCTCCACCTCCACGTCCTTTGACACATGGTAGTGGATGGCCGCCTCAGCGGCCTTTACCGTAGATTTCAAGAAGGGATCGGTGTCGCGCGGAAACTGCAGCACCACTTTCACTTTCATTCCGTTAATGGCAGGTGTATCGGCCACCATGCCGCTCTCAACCAAGTTTTTCTTTGTGCCCGCATACGTCACCGTAGCAAGCGCATCCATAATCAGTTTCGGATATAGTGTCATATCTTTCAAATTGCTTATTCGCTGCAAATTTAGGCATTTTTCCTGAGAGGACGTCAAAAAAAACGAAATTATTGCTTGCGGTATGTAATTTAATGCTTACCTTTGCAGGTGAATGAGGAGAATCATCACACTCTGCCTGCTGACGGTCCTGCCCTATCTGAGCTTATGGTCGCAGCTGCGCACGACCGTAGGTGGAACGGTGGTGAGCGATGCCACGGGCCAGCCCCTGGCTGGTGTCAGCATCAGCGGCGGCGAGCAGACCGTGGTGACCAACGGCGACGGTTACTTCCTGCTAAAGGCCGACACGCTGATCAGCAGCATCGTCGTTTCGCACGTGGGCTACCGTTCCCAGACCATCCCCTTCGACAGCCCGACACCAGAACAACAGGCCATACGCTTAGAGCCTGCCACCATTCAGTTGCAGGAGGTACTTGTCGTGGCCCTCGACGCCCGCGAAGTCATGAATGCCGCCATCAAGAAAATCACCCAGAACTACAGCCGCCGCCCGGAGCTGTTCCACTGCTTCTACCGCGAGACGGCCATGAAGCGTCAGCACCACATCATGGTGGCCGAGGGTGTCATCGATATGTACAAGACGCCCTACGGCCACAGCACCCTGCGCGACCGCGTAGCCATACGCAAGGGGCGTCGGCTGCTGAGCCCGCGACAAAGCGACACACTGAGTGTGAAAGTAACCGGCGGACCTGTGGTACCCGTACAGCTCGACCTGGTGAAAGACCCTACGCTGTTGCTGAACGAGGAAGACCTTGACTGCTACGACATGACAATGGAAGCACCCACGACCATCGCCGACCGTCGCCAGTACGTAGTGGTCATTTCGCCGCGCCGCGTCATGCCCTACGCCCTCTACCACGGTCGCTTCTACATCGACCAAGAGACGCTGGCCTTCACACGGGCCGACATTACCCTTGACATGAGCGACCGCGAGAAGGCTACGAGGATGATGCTCGTGCGCAAGCCTGCCGGTGTGCGTTTTCGCCCGAAGGAGCTGTCGCTGCTCATCGACTACAGGACCGACGGCGACGTCACGCGCATCAGCTATGTGCGTACCAACTTCCGCTTCAACTGCGACTGGCGCCGCCGCCTCTTCGCCACGTCGTTTGCCGTCAGTTGCGAAACGGCCGTCACCAGCCACGACAACCAGCAGGCCCAGCCCATCAGCGGCCGCGAGTCCTTCGACCAGCATGACGCGTTCTACGACAAGGTGGAATATTTCCGCGACCCGGCCTTCTGGGAAGACTACAACATCATAGAACCCACAGTGTCGCTCGACCGCGCCATCGACCGCCTGCTGAAAAAACGTTGATTTCAGAAAAACATATAACTTATGGAAGAAAACGAAGAGACCATAGACCAGATTAAGACCCGTGTCATGGGTATTGACATCCGCTTAGACAGGACAACCTTTGGTATAGTGGACATCAGGGGTGAGATAGTGGCACAGGACTATCTCGACACAACCGAATATCCCGATGTGAACGACTACGTCACAGTCCTGGCCGGGAAACTTCTCATGCTGATGGAAGAAAACGGCGGCTATGAGTCCATCCGCTCCATCGGCATCAGTGCCCCCAGCGCCAGCTCGGTGACAGGATGTATAGAGCACGCCGCCAACCTTCCGTGGAAAGGGGTCATACCCCTGGCAGCCATGCTGCGCGACAGAGTGGGAATGGCCGTGGCACTGGCTAACGACGCACACATCACTGCCCTGGGCGAGAAAGCATACGGCAGCGCACACGGCATGAAGAACTTCGTCGTCGTGTCGCTGAGCCATGGCGGACTGGGCAGCTGTTTCTACTCCAACGGCTTGCCCCACTTAGGCACGCAGGGATTTGCCGGAGAGCTGGGCCACACATGCGTAGTGCAGGGCGGACGCCAGTGCGGATGCGGCAACAAAGGATGCTTGGAGACCTACTGCGGCGAGAAAGGCTTGCAGCGTACCATCGACGAGCTAATAGCAGAGTCTAAGGAGCCGACCATGCTCAGCGACTTGACCAAGCGTGACATCATCTCCATTGCCAAGTGCTGCGACAAGGGCGACAACCTGGCCATCGAGGCCCTGCGGCGTACGGGCGAGATGCTCGGACTCGGACTGGCCAACTACGCCTCGGTGCTCAACCCCGAGGCCATCATCCTCACAGGCGACATGACGCAGGCCGGCAAGTGGCTGCTCAAGCCCATGCGGCACTCTTTTGAGGAGCATGTCTTCCCCAACATCAAGGACGAGACACGGATTCTCGTCTCCATCCTCAAAGAGGGCGAGCGCGACATCCTCGGCGCCAGCGCCCTGGCCTGGGACGTCAAGGAATACTCATTATTTAAATAAAAAACTATTCTTATACTTAACAATGATTTGGAACCCTAACAAAGAGTGCATGAGCCGCGACGAGATGAGCGCGCTCCAGGGAAAAAGGCTTCACAAGATTGTGGAGTATGTGTATCACAACGTGCCGTTCTACCGCAACAAGCTGCAGGAGCTTGACATTCGTCCCGACGACATACAGACCATCGAAGACATTAAGAAGCTGCCCTTCACCACGAAGAAGGACCTGCGCGACAACTACCCCTTCGGGCTGCAAGCCGCACCGCAAAGCGAGATTATCCGCGTGCACGCTTCGAGCGGCACTACGGGCAATCCCACTATCGTGGGCTATACCCGCAAGGACATCGGTGTGTGGAGCGAGTGCATGGCCCGCTGCCTGACGGCCTACGGCGTCACCCGCGACGACATCTTCTCCGTGGCCTACGGCTATGGTCTGTTCACCGGCGGTCTCGGTGCCCACTATGGCGTGGAGCACCTCGGAGCCAGCGTCATCCCTGCCGGAACAGGCAACACTGAGAAACATCTGAAACTGATTCGTGACCTCGGCATCACGGGCATCGCCTGCACCCCGTCGTATGCGCTCTATCTTGCTGAGACAATGGACAAGATGGGCATCACGAAGGAGCAGATCAAACTGCGTGTGGGTGCCTTCGGCGCCGAGCCTTGGACGGAGAACATGCGCAAAGAGATTGAGGAGCGTCTCGGCCTGAAGGGATACAATATCTACGGCCTTAGCGAAGTGATGGGCCCGTCGGTGAGCTACGAGTGCCAGATGCAGCACGGCTCACACATCTGCGAAGACCATTTCTATCCCGAGATCATCAATCCTGTGACGTTGGAGAATGTACCCAACGGACAGCAGGGCGAGCTTGTCTTCACCACGCTGACGAAGGAGGGTATGCCCGTGCTGCGCTACCGCACCCGCGACCTCTGCTCGCTGATGGACGGGCAGTGCGACTGCGGCCGTACCGCCATCCGCATGGGCCGCATCGAGGGGCGCTCGGACGACATGCTCATCATCCGCGGCATCAACGTGTTCCCCAGCCAGGTGGAGAGCGTCATCCTTTCGCTGCCCGAGTTTGCACCGCGCTATATGCTCGTCGTCGACCGCGTCAACAATCTCGACACCCTGCAGGTGCAGGCCGAGCTGCGCCAGGAGGTCTTCACGTCGACCTTCGACACGCCTGCCGCCGTCGACCAGTTGGAGAAAAAGCTCGCCGCCAAGCTGAAGAGCGTCCTCAGCATTGCCGCCAAGGTGCAGCTGAAGGCTCCCGGCACCATCGAGCGCAGTCAGGGCAAGAGCGCACACGTCATCGACAAGCGCAAACTGTAGCCGTCAAGAAAGAAGAACAGGCTGGGCGACAGGAGAAACCGGAAAATCGTCCGAGAAAATCCGCAGGCTTCGGACAAAAATCCGAACCGGTCGGACAAAAATCCGAAGCCAGCGGATTTTCTCGGACGAAATGGTTAAAACAGGGCGTTACGCGTCGGCAAAGACCTTGCCGTCGCCAAGTGTAATTTGAAGTTTGGTGTACTCGCTATGGAAATCGTTTTGCAGACGGTCGAGATAGCGGGTACACTCCCATTTACACATCGGCAGGTCGTGCAGCAGATAGTTGCCGCAGGCCTCAGGACGCGTGGCGGGCACCTCTGTCTGCTCGATTATCCACTGCAGGCACGCAATGGTCAGCCGACGCATGTCCTCCACCGTATAAGTCCCTGTCATAATAATGTACATGCCCGTGAGGCAGCCCATCGGGCCCACGTACACCACGTCTTCCTTCGCCTCGCTGTTGCGGAACCATGTGGCCATCAGGTGTTCCATGCTATGCATGGCCGACGGCGCCACGGCGGGTTCTTTGTTGGGTTCCGTGATGCGCAGGTCGAAAGTGGTGAAGCCCTTGTCTTCGCGCGAAACGTAGATACCCGGCTTCAGGTGGGTGTGGTCGATGGTAAAGCTTTGTATGACTTCCATAATGCTCTTTTTTGTATTTGTTTGATATAATTGCGCTGCAAAGTTACAAAAACAAAGCTGACGAAGCAAAATAATCCACAAATTGTACATCAGGTCAGAAAAAAATAGTTAACTTTGCACCCACTGGCTATAAATATCAAAAACTAAAAACCATGCATATCTATCACGCAAATATTATCTACACAGCCGAAAGCAGCCAGTTTGTGGTGGTGCCTCATGGCTATATAGCCGTCAATGACAACGGTATAGTGGAGGGAGTCTATCAGGAGCTTCCCACGCATCTGGCTGACTGCCCTGTCACTGATTGGGGCGACCGTCTGCTCATACCCGCCATGAACGACATGCATGTGCATGCTCCGCAGTATCGCAACCAAGGCATCGCCATGGATGAGGAGCTGTTGCCGTGGCTACAGAACTACACCTTCCCCGAGGAGCTCAAGTATGCCGACATGGCGTATGCCGAGCGTATGTACCGACACTTCGTACACGAGCTGTGGCGCCAAGGCACCATGCGTGTGGTGGCCTTCGCCTCGGTGCATCTTGAGAGCACACGCCTGCTGATGCACTTGCTCGACAAAGCCGGCATGGGCGGATTTGTGGGTAAGGTGAACATGAACCGCAACTGTCCTGAGGGCTTGCAGGAGAGCGTGGAAGAGGCGACAAAGGCCTGCGAATCTCTCGTTGAAGAATTTGAGGCATCTCACCCCTCACCCCTCACCCCTCCTCGTGTGCGTCCCATCGTCACCCCGCGCTTCATTCCTTCGTGCACACCCGAATTGCTTGCTGCCTGTGGAGAAATGGCCCGTCGCCACAACCTCCCTGTACAGTCGCACCTCTCGGAGAATCACGGCGAGATAGCCTTGGTCAGGGAGCTGGAGCCGAAGAGCCGGCACTATGCCGACGCCTACGACCACTACGGACTGTTTGGGCAGACCCCCACCATCATGGCCCACTGCGTATGGAGCGACGGCGACGAGCTTGAACTGATGCGCCGCCGCGGCGTCATGGTGGCCCACTGCCCCACTTCCAACCTCAACCTCGCGTCGGGAGCAGCCCCCATACGCCGCTTCCTCGATACCGGCATCCCCGTAGCCCTGGGCAGCGACGTGAGCGGTGGCCACGACTTCAGCATCTTCCGCATGATGGTCTATGCCGTCCAAGTGAGCAAGATGCACTACCAGCGCGACAAGTCATGTGCGTTCCTCACCCTTGCCGAGGCCTTTTGGATGGCCACAAAGTCGGCAGGACGGTTCTTCGGCCGCGTAGGCAGCTTCGAGCCTGGCTATGCCTTCGACGCGTTGGTCATCGACGACAGTCAGCTATGCATCGACACCGGCTACACGCTCTTGCAGCGCCTCGAGCGTTTCATCTACATCGGCGACGACCGCCACATCGCTGCCCGCTATTGTCAGGGCAGACTCATTACCGATCCTTTGGAAATAATCTGATAAACGATGATGAAAAGAACGTCCATCCTGTTATACATTCTCGCCCTGCCACTGTTGCTCAGCGCACAAGTGAAAGACTTCGTAAAGGGCGCCGACGTAAGCGGCCTGCCCCGGCAAGAGCAGCGCGGCATCGTCTTCCACGATCGCGACGGGCACGATCGCGAATGCTTGGAGTTGTTGAAGAACGACTACCAGATGTCGGCCATCCGCCTGCGAGTGTGGGTGGAGCCCACACGCGACGGCTCATGCGACAAGCACCAGCTGCTGGCTATGGCCCTACGTGCGAAAGCCTTAGGCATGGACCTGATGGTAGACTTCCACTACAGCGACTGGTGGGCCGACCCTGCTCAGCAACCCATACCACGGGTGTGGTCAGGTCACAGCTATGAGCAGATGAAAGACGATCTGCGCCAGCACACCATCGACGTCCTCACGCTGCTGAAGGACAACGGCGTGGAGCCCCGCTGGGTGCAGGTGGGCAACGAGACGAGCAACGGCCTGCTATGGACAGTGAAGACCGACGAGCGTGGGTGGGTCGTGAACGATGAGAACGGCAAGAGCACCATCGTGGAGAGCATGGGACATATCAAGACCGAACCTGAACACTATGCAGGCTTCATCCGTACAGGCTACGAAGCCGTGAAGGAAGTCTTTCCCAACACCATCGTCATCGTTCATCTCGACAACGGCTACAAACCCGAGCTCTACGACTGGAACCTCGGCACACTCCTGAAGTACGGCGGTAAGTTCGACATGATAGGCATGTCGCTCTATCCCTACTGGGCACTCCGCAGCCATCCTGAGCTGCAGGCCGACAGCGTCATCACGTCCTGCATCGCCAACATTCGCCACGTCAGCGAGAAATTCGGCTGCGACGTGATGATTGTGGAGACAGGCTTCGAAGTGAACGAGCAGCAGCCCGAACTGATGGAGGAAGGCAGGCGACAGCTGGAGCGCATCATCCATGAGGCCCGCACACAGACCAACGGCCGTTGCCGCGGCATCTTCTACTGGGAGCCGCAGACACTGCCCGGCGGCTACAAGCTCGGAGCCTTCAACAGCAACGGAGGTCCCACAGCCATCATGGAGGCTTTCATAGAAGAATAAGCTTTACCTTTTTCGTTATTTAGAATTCATATCCTAGTTCAGGAAGAAATACGTTTTTGTGCGATGATAAGAAAAGCGAACAAAGAGGATATTAAGCGTATCATAGAGCTGTTGCATCAGGTTAATATGGTGCATCATGTGTTACGTCCTGACCTGTTCAGGCCTCACACTACAAAATATAGCGAGCAGGAACTTGCATCACTGCTTAAAGATGAGAGCAAGCCCATTTTTGTCTACGACGACGGGATGGTGTTAGGATACGCTTTCTGTCAGGTATCCGAGATAAAAGACAACCAACTGTTAGAAGACATCAAGACACTATATATCGATGATATATGTGTAGACGAGAATGCTCGCGGCAAACATATAGGAAAGGCTTTATACGAACACGTACGCGACTATGCCCAATCCATTGACTGCAACAACATAACCCTGAATGTATGGGAGGGCAACGATGCCGCATACCATTTCTATAAGAACATGGGTATGAAAGTGCAAAAGACTACGATGGAGGTTATCTGTCGTCCTTGACGTTGTCTATCTGCTGGTTAATGCTGGTGCTGAAGGCAAGAGGATTCTTGATGTAGTCGTAGCGGTTCTTGTCCTCGCCTGTCGACACTAAGATACTGCCATAGCCTAGCAAGCGGCCCAGGATGGACTGTTCAATACTGATACCCTCACACTTGCGCAGCAGCAGTTCACGTGACGTACGTTTCACGATGCCTTCCTTGCAGATGAGCCGACGAGTGGTCAGCACATACTGTTTGCCACCATTGATGTAGACGCCCCAGATGAAAGCCACCAGCCATACGGCCAGCACCAGGATGAGGCGCAGCAGGAAGCTCCAACTGCCAATGAAGAAAAGGCCGATGGCCAAAATAGCAAAAAGACAAGGCCAGAAATAGACAATACCGTGAAATTTAGCCTCGTATATCACTTTCTCGCCCTGCATGAGGTTTTTCTGTATGTATCCCATAATTGAATAATGTGTGAATTTGTGTGCAAAGATACGAATAAGCGGATGAAAAGCAAAGAAAAAAAAGAAAATCTTTGTCTGTTTGCAAGAAAATGGCTAATTTTGTAGCGCTAAATGACATACTAAACACCTTATAGATGAACGAGACAAATTCACCCTACTTTAATCCAGAGCTCGAGACAATGAGCCGCGAGCAGATTGAGGCGCTCCAGCTGGAACGTCTCAAAGCCACCGTGCGCCACTGCCTGACCAACGAGTTCTATCAGAAGAAATTCAAGGAAGCTGGCATCACGGCCGACGACATTCAGACACTGGCCGATGTGCGCAAGCTTCCCTTCACTACGAAACAGGACCTGCGCGAGACCTATCCCTTCGGCATGTCGTGCGTACCACTGAAGGACTGCGTGCGCCTACATTCCTCATCAGGCACTACGGGCAATCCCACCGTCATCTTGCACACGAAGAAAGACCTCGACGAGTGGGCTAATCAGGTGGCCCGCAACCTATGGATGGTTGGCCTGCGTCCTGACGACGTGTTCCAGAACTCTTCAGGCTACGGTATGTTCACCGGTGGTCTGGGCTTCCAGTACGGCGCAGAGAAGCTGGGCATGCTCACCGTGCCCGCCGCTGCCGGCAACTCGCTCAGGCAGATTAAGTTCATCAAGGACTTCGGCACCACCGCCATCCACGCCGTGCCTTCCTACGTCACCCGTCTCTACGAAGTAATGCAGCAGGAAGGCGTCGACCCGCGCCGCGACACGAAGTTGAAGGTGCTGGCCATCGGTGCCGAGCCTCACTCAGAGGAGCAGCGCAAGCGCATCGAGGACATGATGGGCGTGAAGGCCTATAACTCCTTCGGCATGTCGGAAATGTGCGGACCCGGTGTGGGCTTCGAGTGCAAAGAGCAGAACGGCCTGCATTTCTGGGAGGACTATTACATTGTGGAGATTGTAGACCCCGAGACCTTGGAGCCCGTGCCCGACGGCGAGATTGGCGAGCTGGTGCTCACCACGCTTTGCCGCGAGGCTATGCCACTATTGCGCTATCGCACCCGCGACCTCACCCGCGTCCTTGGGCGCTCGTGTCCCTGCGGCCGCAACCACATCCGTCTGGACCGTATGCGCGGCCGTTCCGACGACATGATGGTGCTTAGAGGCGTCAACATCTTCCCCATCCAGATTGAGAAGATTCTGATGAACTTCAAGGAGCTGGGCAACAACTACCTCATCACCCTGACCACCGACGAGGACAACGATAATATGACCGTCGAAGTGGAGCTGGCCGAGATGTTCACCGACGACTATAACCGCCTACAGCAGCTAAGCAAAGACATCACCCGCGCCCTGAAGGACGAGATACTGCTTACCCCGCGTGTCAAGCTCGTGCCTCGTGGCACCCTGCCCGTCAGCGAAGGCAAGGCCGTACGCGTGGTCGACAAGAGAAAGGTCTATCAATAATCGTAACAACGTGATAACGAAATAACGTAATAACGCAAATACGAAAAAGCCATGACAATCCATCAGTTATCCATTTTCATCGAGAACCGCTCGGGCACGCTCATCAAAGTGCTTGAAGTGCTGAAGGAGCAGAAGATTCAGATCATTGCCTCCACCATTGCCGACACGGCCGAGTACGGTATCTACCGTCTCATCTGCAGCGAGCCACTGCGTGCTTACGACGAATTGAAGAAGGCCGGTGTGGCCGTTGCCCTGAGCGACGTCCTGGCCCTGGAGCTTGACGACGAGCCCGGCCGCTGCGCCGACGCCGTGAAGATGTTCAGCGATGCAGGCATCAGCATCGCCTACATGTACACTTTCCTTTACAACGGCAAAGGCATCCTCGTCTTCCGTACCGACAACCGCGAAAAGGCCCGCGAGACCATCATCCTGAACAATCTGAAGTTCATTGCTGAGCAAGATCTCAGCAAGTGGGCATAAGACGATCAGTCTTTTCAAAAACAAAAGCCCTTTCAGGACTGAGACAGTTTCTCAGTCCTGAAAGTATATGCGCTTAACACGGTTGCTGACACTGGTTAACACCTCGTAGGGGATGGTCTCGAGAATGCTACTGAGCACAGTGACAGGCAACTGCTTTCCAAAAATTTCCACTTGGTCACCCTCTTTACAGGGAATGTCAGTGACGTCAATGAGGGCTACGTCCATGCAGATGTTGCCCACATATTCCGCTTTTTGTCCGTTAACAATACAATAGCCGTGTCGGTTGCCGAGATGGCGGTCCAAACCGTCGGCATAACCGATGGGAATGGCTGCGATGCGGCTGGCGCGCGTTAGTATACCCTTACGGCTGTAGCCTACGGTCTCATCCTTCGGCACATCACGTATCTGCAGAATAGTGGTCTTCAATGTACTGACGCACATGAGAGGTGAGAGGTGAGAAGTGAGGGGTGGGAGATATGGGTCCACTCCATACAGCCCAATGCCTAAGCGGCACATGTCAAGCTGACGCTCGGGGAAATGTTCAATGCCTGCGCTGTTGTCGATGTGGCGCAATATCTTGTGGCTGAAGGCAGCCTGCAATTGGCTGCTGGCCTTGTCGAAACGCTCGAACTGAAGGGCGGAAAACTTGTCAAAGTCGTCGCTGTCACTGCCCACAAAGTGTGAGAAGACAGAGCGCGGAATGATAGCCTGCTGCGACTTGAGACGGTCGATGAGCTCGTCTATTTCATTGATATTAAACCCTAAGCGGTGCATACCCGTGTCGAGCTTGATATGAACAGGCCAGCCTGTGATGCCCTGGGCACGGGCCGAATGGATGAGGGCATCCATGATACGGAAGGAATAGACTTCGGGCTCCAGGTCATAGTCAAAAAGCGTCTTAAACGACGACATCTCAGGATTCATCACCATGATATTCTGCGTAATACCAGCCCGGCGCAGCTCAGCGCCCTCATCGGCAGTAGCCACAGCCAGATAGTCAACGCGATGCTCCTGCAGTGTCTTCGCCACCTCAATGGCGCCTGCACCATAGGCGTCGGCCTTGATCATGCACACCATCTTGGTCTCAGGCTTCAGCAGAGAGCGGAAATGATTGAGGTTGTTCACCACAGCATTCAAGTCTACCTCGAGGATTGTCTCGTGTACCTTTTGCTCCAGCTGCTCCGTAATGCGCTCAAAGCCGAAGGCACGTGCACCCTTCAGCAGCACGATCTCGTTATGCATGGAGCGCACCAGACTGCTCTGCAGAAACTGCATAACATCATCAAAGAACCACTTGTGGCCCACAGTAATCTGCGCTGCCTGACTGGAAATCTCCGGTCCGATGCCGATGAAGCGGTCGATGCCGCGCTTCTGAATCAGTTCAGACACCTCACCGTAGAGCTCAGCCGGCGACTCGCCCGACTGGTAGATGTCGCTTAATATCAGCGTCTTGCACTTTCCCTCCTGCTCAGGACGACGATTCATAAAATCAAGGGCAATGTCGAGCGAGTTAACGTCGTTATTATACGAGTCATTGATGAGTGTCAGCCCTCGCTGGCCCTCTTTCACTTCCAGACGCATGGCAATAGGCTCCAGGCGAGCCATGCGCTCTGCTATCTGCTCAGGCGTCAGACCGAGATAGAGTGCCACGGTAGCACAGGTGATGGAGTTCTCGATGCTGGCCTCGTCGATGAAGGGAATCTCGTAGCTGCCTTCCACATCTTTATATCTATAGGAGACGCGGGCGCCTTCGGTCTTGACAAACATCGGTGCTTTCTCGCTGAAGCGGCTCCAGCCGATGCGCTCGCCCTGATACTGTGAGCGGCGCACGCAGCGGCTCACCGTGTCGTCGTCAGAGGGGTAGACGATAACCTCGGCGTCATGGAAGAGCTGCAGCTTCTCCATGCACTTCTCGTCCAAAGAGCGGAAATTCTCCTGATGAGCCATGCCCAAAGAGGTGAACACGCCAATGGTGGGCTGTATGATGTCGCGCAGGGCCAACATCTCGCCCGGCTGGCTGATGCCAGCCTCGAAGATGCCGATGCGTGTATTCTCGTTCAGTAGCCAAACCGACAGCGGCACGCCTATCTGCGAGTTGTAGGAGCGAGGTGAGCGTGTGATGGCTTGTTTGGTGGGTTTAGTGACGTCACTCACCACCGTCCCCTGTACTCTCAACAGTTGATAGAGCCACTCCTTCACCCATGTCTTGCCGTTAGATCCAGTGACACCAATGATGGGGATATTAAACTCGTCGCGATGGCGCTCGGCCAACCGCTGCAGGGCAGCCAGAGGCGATGGAACCTTGAGGAAGTTTGCATCCGGATAATTCTCAGTGGGAAGACTATCCACCACAAAGTTCCTCACGCCACGGCGATAGAGGTCTTCAATATACTTATGCCCGTCGTTGCGCTTGGTGCGCAGGGCGAAGAAAAGTGTCTGCTCGGGGAAGCAGAGCGAGCGGCTGTCAGTAAGCAGCCAGCCAATGGTCGCATCGTTATTGCCATAGCGGCGGGCGCCTATCAGCGTCGCAATCTTAATAATATTGTAAGTCATTTGTTGAGGAGTTGAGGAGTTGAAGAAATCATGCTGATGAACGAACGCAGCTGCTGAATGCCCTGGTGGTTGATGTCAAGGGCTTCAACTTCGGCCAGATACTTCAGTGCATGGGACATGTCGCCCAATCCGTAATAGCCGAGGGCGAGCATGTATAGACAGTGAATACGGTTTTTGACATCAAGGCTATCGTCCCAGATAAGCAAATCGGGCAACGAGACTGCGAAGTAGTCCATCGTTATATGGTCGAACACATGCTGCTTGCCATAGTTAATGAGTTGATGGAACAGGCTCCGTGCCCTGTCCTCTTGCCCTAAAGCACGATAGCAGAGGCCTGCATAGAAAATTTTGTCGGGCTTTGCATCGTTGTAATACATGGCTGCAGCAGGCTCAGTAGGTCCTACGGTACCTTCTTCGTATCGTCCGAGGAAATAGAGGAAATCATTGTCCTGCGCACCAAAGAGTTTGCCTTCCCCAAGATGCGGGGGATAAACGAGACACTCTTCCAACAGGCGCTTGGCCTCGGCAGACTGCCGGTCATCCTTCAGCAAACGCTTGGCCAGTTCCACACGACAGATCTGGTACTGGGCCGACACCTTGCCTTCGCCGCCCTCCCACGGATGGAAATGATGAGCGTCGAGCTTTGCCTTTGCCTCTTCATAGCGGCCAAGCTGGTTCAGCAGGGTTATCTCCTCCAAGAGCAGGTCATCGCGCTGAGCAATAAGCTGCGGATACTGCTGCAGATGGTCGAGACGGAACTGATGCGGCTTCTGCATCCGCTTATAGAGCTGGTCGAGCTCCATGAGGATGCGGGCATCTGTCTCGTCAAGGTGGAAGGCGCGCTCCATGTATTCCACGGCCTCATCTTTGCGCCCCTGTTTGTTGAGGCGGGCGAGTGCAAGATTGCGCCAGACAATGGGGAACGACGGGTCGTTGTGTGCCGACATCTCCCAATATTCAATGGCGAGGTCGTATTGCCGCTTGTCGTAGTAGAGGCAACCCAAATAATACGGTGCCTTGGCACCTTTGGGATGGGCCTCCTTGGCAGCCGTCAACACCAGTACATCCTCCAATCGGTTGGGGAAGCAGCAATAGCTGTCGGCCTGCTCAGCCTGATGGTAACATGCAGCGGCCTCGTCAAGCTTTCCCTGCTTCTCCTTGAAATAGCCTAAGTAATAGAAAGTGAGCGGATGCGGCTCTTGGGCCAGTTGCAGGATGTCGATACTCTCCTGCCATAATCCAGCCTGTGCATAGTCGAGGGCCAGCTCGTGGTAGTTATACACGTTGCCGTGCATCATTTCCGACATCTGTTTCAGCACCTCCTCGTCCTTGGTCAACAGGTATTGCTCGTAGATGATGCCGTAGTTGAAGTGGTCTGATTCCAGAGATTCCCTGATGAGTGTCAGACGCTCATTCAGTTCCTTTGAATTGCCCATCTGCAGGCCGCCCTTCTGCTTGCTCTCGCTGATTTTGCGCAAGACAGCAGACTTCAACGCACGTGCCTTGTGGTTGCAGCTATTGAAGATGAGGCAGCGGTTCAACTCGTCCAGTGCATCGTCATAGCGCCCCTGCCCCACGCTGATGCAGGCAGCCTCGAAATAGCCGGCATCAGCCCATTCCTTGTTCCACGTCGACTTCCAGAAGAGATTATAGGCCTCGGAAACCTCACACCTAGCCGTTGCATTTCCACCTTGAGAGTTTTTACTCCCCTCTCCCTTTGGAGAGGGGTCGGGGGTGAGGCTTTTATATTTCAGCGTGAGGGCCAGATTGAAGATGGCCTCGCCGTCGTAGGGATTAGGGTTACGCTTCTGCCAAATTCTCACGGCTTTCCTCAAATACGTCTCGGCCTTGTCAAAGCGGCCACGGCGCAAATACCACAGTCCCGTCTGGTTGAGGCAGCGCACATCGTTGGGGTCGCGGCGCAGTGCCTCCTCATAGTAGTCGAGGGCACTCCACGTGGCGTGACGATACTGTTCCAGGTGAAGGCCGGTGAGGTAGAGCTGGTCGTTGGTCTTAGTCTCTTCAGGCGAGAGTGCAGCCTCAGCGGCATCAGGAATCGGCCGGATTTCGTCAGGCTCGGCTTGCCAGGACAAGAGGGGTGTGTGGCGTGAGGCGTGAGGCGAGAGGATTGTGAAGAGCAGGTCGTTCAGGGTTGCACCTTCCACATCGACGGACTCTTCAAGGACGGTCTCAGGCGATAGCGTCACCACCTTATTATAATACTCTTCACCCTGCTTGTTGCGCAGCACGATGCGCACCTCCTGCCTTGACGTGGCCAGCACCTTGAAGGTAACCATCCTCCCCCTCCCTTTGGAGGAAGTCGGGGGGAGGCTTTCTATGTTAAAGACGAAGTCCTTCGATGCCTGCTTCACCACGCCCAGCTCGCGATAGGGCATGAAATACTGAGTGAACTGCTTCTCTTCGTAGGGCATCAGCCAGGTGAAGTCGGGCTGGTTCTCGGTATAGACGCCTGCCATCAGCTCGATGTAGGGACGGAACAGCCCTTTCCCTGCCTCCCCCCGCTCGGCTCTGCCGCTTCGCTCTGCGAAAAACTGGGGGAAGGGTAGCTGCGCATCAGTACTTCTCCCCAGTTGGGGGGATGAGAGGGGATGGGGGATATTACTTCCCCCCAGTTGGGGGGATGAGAGGGGGGCTTCGTCCGTCAGATTCCTGTCCCATGCCCGGCCGAAGTCACCGTTGCCCCACGTCCACTGCTTCTTGCCTGGCGAGAAGTGATGGGAGGCCACGTGCAGCATACCGCCTCGCGTGTCGTTCTCATAGCCGCCCTCGAAGTCGTATTTCGAATTAACGGCCATATAGCTCGTAGGCACAGGGATATTACGATAGTTCGAGATGTCGACGCCTGCCGAATAGTCCATCTTGTAATAAGTGCCCGTGGCGATAGGGAACGACGAGACGGCACGCTTGCCGTGGTCAAAGACAGCATTCACGTCGGGCGGGAAAACGCTCTGATAGGCATCGTTCACCTCGACGGCAGGGTTGGCCCACCAAAGGAAGGTCTGCGGCAGCGACGTGCGGTTGCTCACACGGCCCTGTATCTCCAAGTAGGCACAGCCGGGACGCAATGTAAAGCCTGCGGCACCCTTCTGATGGAACATCCGCTCCATCTCGTTCACCCAAACCGTGACACTGCCATCCTCGTTCTCCACGATGGTCGAGTCCACAGGCGAATACGTCGACGGCCTGTGATGCTGCGGCCAGTTGAACTCAATGCCGCCGCTGATCCACGGCCCGCAGAGGCCCACGAGGGCGGGCTTGACCACATGGTTGTAGTAGACAAAATGACGCTGCTTCACCTTGTCATACGCCATCTGGATACGCCCGCCCAGTTCGGGCATCACCATCACCTTGATATACTCATTCTCCAAGTACACCACCTTCCATTCGTGCGGTGTCGGCTCATCAGCAATCGACTCGATGACAGGATAAGGATAAACGACCCCGCTCGAACCTTGATACACACGCTTTTCCAAGAACATCGGACTCTTCTCCGGCATACCCACTTCGTAGGTAGGAATCGTCACCAGTTCTCTCCAGGCTTTTACGCTTGCCATAGTTCATCATGTTATTGTTTGTCGCTGCAAAATTACATATTTTCCTATAAACGAGCGAAGAAAGAACAATAAAAAGCGGGGGGAGGGAGAAAAACCAAAAAGATCTTTTTGATTTTTCTCCCTCGCCTTACTTTTTGTTTCATTTGGTTTTGCAATACAGAGATTGCAAAGCCATCAAGTTCCTTGCAAAAACGACAGCCATTAACTCCTTTTAACTCCACAAAATCCCTGAAATTGCAAAAAAAGCGTATCTTTGCAGCAAAAATAGTGAATCTTTTAAAATAGTATTCTATGGCTTTTTTAACAAATGACAAATTGGTCATCGTCGGCGCAGCCGGCATGATTGGATCAAACATGGCTCAGAGCGCCCTGATGATGGGCCTCACCAGCAACCTGTGTCTCTATGATGTATTCTCACCCGAAGGCGTAGCTGAAGAGATGCGTCAGAGTGGCTTCGACGAAGCAACCATCACTGCCACCACCGATGCCGAAGAGGCATTCCGTGGCGCCAAGTACATCATCTCCAGCGGCGGTGCACCCCGTAAGGAGGGTATGACACGCGAAGACCTGCTGGCCGGCAACTGCAAGATTGCCGAGGAGCTGGGCCAGAACATCAAGAAATACTGCCCTGACGTGAAGCATGTCGTCATCATCTTCAACCCCGCCGACCTCACCGGTCTTGTCACACTGCTCTACTCTGGTTTGAAGCCCGGACAGGTGACCACGCTGGCAGGCCTCGACACCACCCGTCTGCAGAGCGCACTGGCCAAGAAGTTCAATGTGCTGCAGAGCGAGATCAAGGGCTGTGCAACCTACGGTGGACACGGCGAGCAGATGGCCGTCTTCGGCAGCCACGTCACCATCAAGGGTCGCAAGCTGACCGACATCATCGGTACGCCCGAGTTCCCCGCCGAGGAATGGGAGCAGATGAAGACCGACGTCACCAAGGGTGGTGCCGCCATCATCAAGCTGCGCGGCCGCAGCTCGTTCCAGAGCCCCTCGTACCTCAGCGTCGAGATGATCCGTGCCGCCATGGGCGGTGAGCCTTTCCGCTTCCCCGTGGGCACCTACGTGAAGACCGACAAGTACGACCATATTATGATGGCCATGAAGACCACGATGACTGCCGAGGGTGCCAAGTATGAGGTTCCTCAGGGTCTGCCCGAGGAGAACGCCAAGCTTGACCAAAGCTACGAGCACCTCTGCAAGATGCGTGACGAGCTGGTGACGCTGAACATCGTGCCGCCCATCAGCGAGTGGAACAAAATCAACCCCAACCTTTAAGAGAGTACCTGAAAAGCATAGACGAAAGCGTGTCAGAATGCGCTTCACGTCTTACAAAAGTAAGCAAAACAACCAAAGCCGTGAACAATCATGGTTTTGGTTGTTTTTTTACCTACAAAAAAAGAGAAGGAAAAGTTGGGGGATAGAAGAAAATAATGTACCTTTGCAGGAAAATATAGAAAGCTATGGCACTGAATCTTGACAAGAATCTTAAGCTCTATTACTCTATCAAGGAAGTGGCCGAAATGTTCGGTCTGAACGAGAGCACACTCCGCTATTGGGAAACGGAATTTCCCTATCTGAAGCCGAAGACGACGGGGCCAAACAAAGTACGGCAGTATTCGGAGAAGGACATTGAGCAGATACGCCTCATCCATAATCTGGTGAAAGTGCGTGGCTTCAAGCTGGCCGCCGCCCGCAAGATGATTAACGCCAACCGCGACGGATCAGACCGTAAGGCTGAGGTCATCAACCGCCTCATCGACATACGTACCGAGCTGCAGCAGATGAAGCATCAGCTCGACGGCCTGCAGTAAAGCACTCATTCAACATAATGAAACTGTTAAGCAAAATCGGCAGGCTTGTCAAAAAGGAATGTGACTACGGCATCGTTCTTTTCAAAGACGAGGCCTTCGACTTCCAACGCCTGCAACGCCACGAGCCTATCCTTCAGTTCAAGATAGACAACCTTGTCAAGCCTAATCCCCTTGTCATTCAGGCAGACCCTTTCCTCTTCGTAAAAGGCCATAGACTATATCTTTTCTACGAGAGCCAATATGCTGCCGAGAAAGGCATCCTGCGCATGACAAGTACGACGGACTTGAAGGAGTGGGCTGCGCCTGTGACCGTATTGAAAGAGCCGTTCCACCTGTCTTATCCCTTTGTCTTTGACTATCAGGGAGAAACCTACATGATTCCCGAATCGGAAGAAGCCAATTGCATCAGGCTCTATAAAGGCAATGAAGACCTGACGGAGTTTCATTTCGTGCGCACTCTCCTGACCAAGGAGCGCACAGAGGACATCAAGGCCAACTATTGCGACAGCCACCTGCTTTTCAAAGACGGCACTTGCTATCTGTTCACCTCCGTGTCTTACGGCTGGACCTACCATCTGGAACTCTATGCCACCGACGACTTGCTGCACCACGACTTCGTCAGCCACCCGCAGTCGCCCATCTACATAGGAAACGACCATGGGAGATGCGGCGGGTCGGTGCTGCACCTGGACGACAGTTATTACAGAGTAAGCCAGAACTGCCTGGACAGCTATGGAGGCAATGTGTCGCTGCTCCGCATAACGGCCATCGACAAGGACAACTATCAGGAAGAGCTGTACAAGAAAGACCTGCTGGAGCCAGAAGGGATATTCAAAGAAGGTGGACACCAGCTGAACATCGTCAAGTTCAACGGCCAGTATGTCTATGCTACAGACTACCGCAAAGTGGCCTGGTGCTGGTATCAGGCATATCTGCGGATCAAGAACAAACTACTGCGCCATCATTAAGAGTTACTCGCCGATGCTCCAGTTGTCGGCATGGCGAAAGACGTTGTCAGGCGTAATGTCTTTCACCTCTTTCTTCGTCAGCTGGCGGCTCCACTCTACCCTCTTGTCAGTGGCAGCTCCCTCACCCGTATTCTCAAACTCCATGTAGCGGGCAGTCTGCTTGGCTTCCTCACGCCAATGGTGCCAGCCCTCAGGACGTATCTGAACGGGCAGCGAGCAGTGCATGAACAGCGTGTAGCCATAGTCGCGCCAAGGACGTCCCAGATAGACCTTCGTCACATCTGGCGCACAGCCGATGGTGCAATGATTGAATATGTACCCGTACATTATCTTTTGGGGTGTACTGGCAGCGGTGATATAGCTGTTGGCCTTGCAAAAGATGTCGCAATGCTCAAACCACGCCGTCGAGGGGCCGAAGATGAAGTCGGTGGTGCCCTCAATATAACAATCCTTGAAGAAAAGGCGGGTGCCTGCTACACCTGTGTAGACTGTGTCCTGATTACCCAGCAAACGGCAGTTGATGAACGTGAGGCGATCGCCTTCTGTATGCAGTGCCACAGCCTGCCCCAGCTTGGCGGCATTGTTCTCGATGGTGATATTCTTCAAGGTGATATCGTTGCCCTCAATCTTCAGCGTATAGGTACGGAAAGTGCCAATCTTTTGAGGTGAGAGGCGAGAAGTGAGAGGTGAGATGTCAGCCTCGATGTTGGCGTGGTCGTCCCAGGTGATGATGGTCTGGTCGCGGTCTTCGCCGCATATTTCGATGTTCTGCAACCAAGAGGGGATAATCAGTTTTTCCTTGTAGGTACCTTTCTTCACATAGATGACCTTGTGATAGTCCATAAAGGCACGGCACACCTCAATGGCCTCGTCCACGTTGCGGAACTGGCCTGTGCCATCGCGTGCCACGACGAGCGTATCAGGATTGTCGTACTTGCCAGCAGCGCTGACAGAAACAATAAAAGAACAGAAGAATAAAAGAACAAAAAAAGACTTACGCATCATTTTACATTATTTGTGAGATTTCCTTCAAGTCGTCTACCTCTTTCAGCTTATCGATGATTTCCTTAACGTCCTCGCGGTCGTGCACACGCAGGTCGATAGAGCCGTCAAAGATGCCATCCTCGGTGGTGAAGGCAAGACGGCGGATATCAACGCTGAGCTGGTTGCTAATGACACGCGTCACCTCGTTGACAAGACCGCGGCGGTCGATGCCTCCGAGCCGGATAGTGGCATCGAAGAAGAGGCGTTTGTGCATGTCCCACTTCACATCAAGAATGCGGTTGCCATAGCTGGCTTTCAGCCTGTTGGCCACAGGACAGGCACGCTTGTGTATCTCAATGCTGTTTTGATTGTCGATATAGCCCAGCACATCATCGCCTGGAATGGGGTGACAACATTCGGGGAAGATATACTGACTGATGTTCTCTTCGTTCAGGAAGATGGTCTTCTTGCGGTTAAACTGCTCGGGCACGACAAACAGCTCAGGATGCGTTTCATCCTCGGCTTTCTTTGCCTTGACGAAAGGCACGTACTTACGCCAGCCTCCACCGCTGGAGCTCTCGTTTTTCTTCTTATGTTTGCCCTTCAGCTCATTCACGTCCTCTTCGCCCAGCAGGATGGTCTTCTCGCCCAAGCGCTGGTAGAGCTCTTCACGGCACGATGCCTCATGAAACTTCGCCAACTGGTCGGCCAAGGCAAGCGTCATCTCGAAACCGTTCTTCTGCATCCACTCTGTCAGCATCTCCTCGCCCTTCTTCTGCACCTCTCGCTGTCCGCGACGCAGGATGGCCTGAATCTTTGCCTTCGCCTTGGCCGACGACACAAAGTTAATCCACGAGGGCTGCACATGCTGCGATTTCGACGACAGCACCTCCACCTGGTCGCCGCTGTTCAGACGATGACTCAGGGGCACCAGCTTGTGATTCACCTTGGCGCCTATGCAGTGGGAGCCGAGGAAGGTGTGGATGGAGAAAGCGAAGTCGAGAACGGTGGAGTTGGGCGGCATGGTCTTGATTTCGCCCTTCGGAGTAAAGACGAAAATCTCGCTGGCATAGAGGTTAAGCTTGATGGCGTCGAGGAAATCCATGGCGTCGGGCTGCGGATCGTCGAGAATTTCCTTGATGGTGTGCAGCCATTCGCTCATCTCGTCCTCGGAATATTCAGAGTTGTCGTCACCCATATTGCCTGAGGAATAGCCGGCTGCCAACTTGTCGGCCATGATGTCGTCGGCCTCCTCGTTGCCGTTGGCCTTCTTCATGAGGTTCTCCTTGTATTTCCAATGAGCGGCAAGGCCCTGCTCGGCAATCTCGTCCATGCGGTCTGAGCGTATCTGCACCTCTATCCAGTGTCCCTGCTTCGACATCAATGTAACGTGCAGCGCCTGATAGCCGTTGGCCTTCGGCTTTGTCACCCAGTCACGCAGCCGGTCGGGGTGGCGGCGGTATATCTTAGTGAGGGCTGCATAAATCTTAAAGCAGTCGCCCACCTCGTCATCCCTGTTCTTCGGCTTGAAGATGATGCGCACAGCCAAGATGTCAAAAATCTCGTCGAAGGAGACGTGCTTGTTCTGCATCTTGTTCCAGATAGAGTAAGGTGTCTTCACCCGCTCGCGAATCTCGTACTTGAAGCCCATATCCTTCAGAATCTTTTCGATGGGCTGCGTGAATTGCTCGAAAGACTGGTGACGGGAAATCTGCGTCTTTTCCAGCTGGTGCACAATGCTGTTATAGTCGTCGGGATGCTCGAACTTGAAGCTAAGATTCTCAAGTTCAGACTTAATCTTATAGAGGCCCAGGCGGTGGGCAAGAGGTGCGTAGAGGTATTGCGTCTCGCCGGCAATCTTATACTGCTTGTTGGCAGGCTGCGAGTCCAAGGTGCGCATATTGTGCAACCGGTCGGCAATCTTGATGAGGATGACGCGTATATCCTCACTCATCGTCAGCAGCAGTTTCTTGAAATTCTCTGCCTGCGCCGAGGCCTGCTCGCCGAAGATACCGCCGCTAATCTTCGTCAGTCCGTCGACAATCTGCGCAATCTTTGCGCCAAACATGTTCTCGATATCCTCGACGGTGTAGTCGGTATCCTCCACCACATCGTGCAGCAGCGCCGAGCAGATACTGGTACTGCCCAGGCCGATGTCAGAGCAGACAATCTGCGCCACGGCGATGGGGTGCATGATATAGGGTTCGCCCGACAGCCTTCGCACGCCCTTGTGCGCCTGTCGTGCGAAGTTGAAGGCCTTGGTGATGAGGTCTACCTTCTTGCGGTGTCGGGTATTGAGATAGCTGGCTATCAGCTTGTCGTAAGCCTCACTGATGAGCTTATCGTCAGCGGCTTCGCGGAGTTTCAGATCGTCGTCATTCATAGGAAAGGATTTAAAGGGCAACTAGGCTGCCTACTTTACACGGAGGCGCTGGCCGATGCGGATATTGTCGCCACGCAGGCCGTTAAGCCGCTTGATCTTTGCCACAGTTGTGCCGTTACGACGGGCGATAGCCCCGAGGGTGTCGCCACGCTTTACAGTGACATGGACGGCGCGTGTGCTGGCAGCAGCCTGCACACGCTCTCGGCGTGTAGGTTTCGTTGGTGCAGGCACTTCCTCTACTTCGGTCTCAACGGGTTTCACCTCTCGTTTGTCGCTCATCGCGAAGATGGAATCTTCCATATCGATAAAGCGTGACACATCACTTAGCGGCAAGCGCAGCGGAGAGGGCTTGCTATAGCCGGGCACGATGTCCTTACGATAAATCGGATTGAGCGAGCGTATCATGTTGATATCGATGTTGCATACCGATGCCACCTTTGCAAAGTCAATGTTCTGGCTAATCATCACTGTATCGGTCTTGGCGGGCAACTTGCTCTGCATGGGGCAGATGCCATGCTCGCAGTAGTAGGTCATGGCGTAGTTGGCGGCGATGAAGGCGGGCACGTAGCCACGAGTCTCCTTCGGCAGATATGGATAGATTTCCCAGTAGTCGCGCTTTCCTCCTGAACGTCGTATGGCGCGGTTGATGTTCTCCGGTCCGCAGTTGTAGGCGGCAATGACCAGATTCCAGTCGCCGAAGATGAGGTAAAGGTCACGCAGATAGCGTGCTGCGGCATAGCTCGACTTCACGGGGTCGCGGCGGTCGTCAGTCAGCGATGTCACTTCCAAGCCATAGGCCTTGCCCGTGGCCAGCATGAACTGCCATAGGCCAGTGGCACCTACACGCGACACGGCGGTGGGGTTCAGGGCGCTCTCGATAATGGGCAGATATTTCAGTTCCAGTGGCAACTGGTAAGTGTCCAGTGCCTGCTCGAAGATGGGCATGTAGAAGTTGGCGGCGCCGAGCATATAGCTCACCTGACGGCGCAGGCGCACCATATAGCGGTCGATACAGACGCGCACTGCGTCGTTGTAAGCCATGTCCATGATGGTGGGCATCCTTTTCAGGCGGTCACGATAGACATCGTGGCTGACGTCAGGATTCTCGCTCAGTTGCTGGCAGTCGTCGGCTGTAGAAAGGTAGGTTTTCGACATGTAGAGATTCATCAGGCTGTCGAGGTTGGCGTCGGTCAGTGCCTCCGGGAAGTCAAACCCCGTCTCTGTCACGTCTTCATTAAGTACCTCCACCTCGTTCTCATCATTTTCGTCAAACTCGGGTGCTTCAATCTGTGCCATGCCGACAAAGGGCATGCAGGCTAATAGTGTCAATATCGTTTTCTTCATCTTTCTTATGTTTAAATAGTTAGTATCTTAGAAGTCAAGCACGCAGTTCACGCCAACGGCATTGTTGGCCAGCGAGCGTGTGTCGTTGAGCATGCTACTGCCAATGACTGCAGGCCGCAGTTTCAGCGACAAGTCCTTGGAGATGTCGAAGACCGAGAGCTCTGCATCGACATAGGCATCGATGACAGAGATGGCGTAGACGCCCAGCATGACGAAGAAGCTGAGGTCGCGATAGCGGCGGTAGCGATCCTTACGCTTCTTGAAAATGGTTTTATAGCGCTCTTCGTTTTGCGGCGTTATCTGCCGTCCCAAGTGCAGGAACTTGTTATAGCTGGCCGTGCCCGGGTCATCGTCCATGATGTCAAGATAGGCCTGCGCGTAGTCCTTGTACATCATGTTGTTCCAGCGCATAGCGTAGATGCAGCCCATAAACCCGCCATAGACCAGTGGCAGTTTCCAGTATTTGCGGTTGTAAATCTGTCCGCCGCCAGGAATGACAAGTGCGAGCCACAAGGCGCGCTGCGGATCGGGGCGCCAGATGCTCCAGTCACGCTCATTGTTGAGAGTGGAGCGTGGCGTGTTGAGCGTCATTTGCTTTAATGCCGAGAACGAGCCATTTATTGCCGAAGAAGAGTCGCTCATCTCTAAACGCTCATCACTCAAGCCCTGATATAACGAATCGAGGGCCATGACGATGGAATCGGGAATCTCGGTCTGCGCCCTTGCAGGGCTAAATGACAAATGACAAATGATAATTGATAAACTCAGCAGTCTACCAAATGCGTTGTCAAACAGAAAACTCATCCATGTCTTCATAGCGCAGCATTTATCATTTGTCATTTATCATTTAGGCCGCAGGCTGCTAAAGTCCGCAGGCTGCCATAATCCTTTCCAGGTCCTCCTCATCTGTAAAGGGGATACTGATTTTCCCCTTGCCGTTGGCCGAGCAAGTAAGCTGCACCTTAGTGCCAAACAGTGAAATCAGGCGCTGGCGAGCCTCCACCATCGGCTTAGGCAGCTGTGCCTTGGCGGTTATCTTTTTCTTTGCCGTCTGCACATCTTCGCCCTGCTTCAGCATCTGCACCATTTCCTCCACCTTGCGCACGCTGTACTGATTCTTCTGCACATCGCGGAAAAGCTTCAGCTGCAGCGTCGGCGAGTCGAGGGCAAGCAATGCACGGGCGTGTCCCATGTCTATCTCATGGTTTTTCAGCGACATCTGTATCTGTGCGGGCAGCTTCAGCAGGCGCATGTAGTTGGTCACGGCGGTGCGGCTCTTCCCCACCCTCTCGCTGATTTTCTCCTGTGTCATGCCCGTGGTTTCTGCCAGATGCTCATAGGCCAGGGCTATCTCTATGGCGTTGAGGTCTTCGCGCTGTATGTTCTCCACGAGGGCCAGCTCCATCACGTTCTCATCGTCGACGGTGCGGATATAGGCTGGGATGGCCTTCAGCCCTGCACGTTGCGAGGCCCTCCAGCGACGCTCGCCGGCAATGATCTGGTAGCGGTCGGGCGCCACCTGACGCAATGTGATAGGGGCGATGATGCCCATTGTCTGTATGCTCATAGCCAGCTCCTGCATCGACTGTTCGTCGAACTCACGTCGTGGCTGGTCGGGGTTGGGCTCAATCTGCTCGATGGGAATCTCGTTGAGATTCGACGAACCTTGTGTCCTCACGTCGCTTGTGTCAATCAATGCATCCAGCCCTCTGCCGATGCCCATATCGTCAAGGCCACGGCCAATGACGCTCTTATCGTATTTCTTTCGTACGGCCATCACTTGTTCTTATTGATGATTTCTTTCGCCAATGCCAGATGATTCTTACTGCCTGTAGAGTCGGCATCGTAGAGAATGACGGGGAGACCGTGCGAGGGGCTCTCCGAGAGCTTCACGTTGCGCTGGATGACGGTCTTGAACACCAGCTCCTGGAAGTGGCGCTTCACCTCGTCGTAAATCTGGTTGGCCAGACGGAGGCGCGAATCGTACATCGTCAGCAGGAAGCCTTCTATCTCAAGCTTCGTGTTCAGCTTCGACTTGATGATCTTGATGGTGTTCAGCAGCTTCGAGATGCCTTCCAAGGCGAAATACTCGCACTGCACGGGGATGATGACCGAGTCGGCGGCCGTCAGCGCGTTCACTGTGATGAGGCCCAGCGAGGGCGAGCAGTCGATCAGTATATAGTCGTATTCCTTGCGGATGGGCTCCAGCAGATTCTTGACGACGCGCTCACGGTTGTCCAGATTCAGCATCTCTATCTCAGCACCCACCAGGTCGATATGACTGGGAATGATGTCCAGGCCCTCAATATCAGTAGTATAGATGGCTTCGCGCACATCAGTCTTATCGATGATGCACTCATAGAGCGAACAGTCCACCTGGCTGATGTCCACGCCCAGTCCGCTGGAGGCATTAGCCTGCGGGTCGGCGTCCACCACCAGCACGCTCTTCTCCAGCGTAGCCAGCGAGGCCGCCAGGTTGATGGTCGTCGTGGTCTTTCCCACGCCTCCTTTTTGGTTTGCCAAAGCAATGATTTTTCCCATTTTCAATCTTTTTCCTATTGATTTAAAATGCAAAATTACAACTTTTCCATGAAATGCAGACATCTTACCAAAGATATTTAAACATTTTTCAAGAAAATGATGACGCCGCCCTTTTTTCGTAGCAAGGATA
>JAILAA010000148.1 GCA_024681875.1 Prevotella sp. | reverse complement strand
TAAGTTGTCCCTTGTCGTTGAGGGTACGCCAGACAATTCCGGCGAGAGTCCCAATTTCTTCCTTGTTCATAAATTATTCTCCTATGGATCGCTATAACGATTATTTTCATTGGTGTTCTAATGCTTGGTGTGCAAGGCGTTTGTTGGTGGTGCCGCTCATGATGAGCCAGTAGGCCACGGGCAGGACGGTGAGAATGAGCAGCATGGTGGCGATGGTGCCGAAGCAGATGACGCTGCCCATGGGCATCCACAGCCCGCTGCCGCCGAGAATCATGGGAATGACTCCCATCGAGGCTGCTGCCGACGTGAGGAAGATGGCCTTGCGGGCCGACAAGCCTTCTGAGGCCCGTAATTCTTCGGCATAGTCGTACATGATGATGGCATTGCGGATGAGAATACCCATCAGCGCGATGATGCCCAGATAGCAGGTCAGGCCAAAATTGACACCCGTCAACAACACGCCAAGACCTGTGCCGAAGAGCGTCATCAAGAGCGAGACGAGCAACAGCATGGCTGTGGCAACATGACGGAAGTGGACGAGCATGAGGAAGAAGATAATAGCCACGGCAATGAGCAGGCCGCCCACGAGCATGGGTGTTACCTCGCCACTGTCTTCCACCTCGCCACCCTAGACGAGCGTCACGCCCTCGGGCATGTCTTCCTGTGTGTAACGGCTGAGCAGTTCGCGGCTCAGTGCCATCACATTGATGCCCTCCTCCACATCGGCCATGACGGTAATGGTGCGCACACCGTTACGATGGCCTATCTGGCCGTCTTCCCACCGGGGCGTGATGGTGGCTACCTGCCGCAGCGGGATGCTACGCAGCCCGCCGAGAACGGGCAACAGCTCATCGCCCACGGTGCCGATAGTGGCACTGTCGGCGGTCGTGCTTTTTATGCGTACTGGCACACTGTAGTCGCCATCCCATACAGTGGCCACATCGGTGCCGTCGCTATTGTAGCGTGAGGCCATCATCAGTTCCACCATGATGTTGCTCACTCCCATACGGCTGGCCTTGCGCTCATCGAGTTTCACGTCGGTGGTCAGCAACGGCTCTTCTGCATCGTTGCGCACCAGCATCAGCCGTGAATCCTGGCGCAGGGCTGCGGTAAGGCTGTCGGCAGTCCGCTTCAGCAGCGTCCAGTCGCTGCCGCTCAGCCGCAGTTCAACAGAATTGGTCTCCAGACTGTAACTCATCTGCTTGAAGCGCACATATGCATCAGGAAAGAAGGTGGCGTAGCGGCTGCGGTAGTCGTGGAGCACGCCCACCGTGGCATCGTTGCCGGTGGTATTGACGATGAACTGCGCAAAGTTCTTGCCGCCAATCTTCGGGGCGTAGGTCGATTGGAAACGGGGCGACGAGGTTCCGTGGAACGAGGCGACTGACACCACACGCGGGTCCTGTCGCAGGATATGCTCCAACGAGTCGGCAACTTCCGTCGTACGGCTCAGCGAGGTGCCTGTGGGCAGATATATCTCCACGGCCAACTGGTTGCGCTCGGCGAAAGGCATCATCTTCTGTGGCAGCAGCGCAATGAGCAGTATGCCTGCGGCCACCGACATCACACCTGCACCAATGGTCAGGTAAGGATGGCGGAAGCAGGTGGCGATGAGCTTGTTGTACCAGGCCTGCGTCCAGTCAACAAAGGAAAAAGCCTTCTTGCCTCCTGTGTCGTTCTTGACAGGCTTCCGGATGAAGAAGAACTGCATGAAGGGCACCAGTAACTCGGCCACGAACAGCGAAACGGCGAGCACGATGGTGATGGCCCAGGGGAAGAGCAGGATGAAGTCGTGGAACGTTCCGGTGATGGTGAGCAGCAGGGGGAAGAAGGTCACTGAGATAGCCAGCGTGGCCGACAGTATAGACTTGAAGAAGTGGGTGGCACTCTGTATGGAAGCCTGCCAGCGGGGCATGCCTTCCCCTATGAGTTCCATGTAATTGTCGATGATGACAATACTGTTATCGACGATCATACCCAGCGTAACGATAAGGGCTGCCAGCGTGACGATGTTCAGTTCGATGCCGAAGGCGTAGAACAGCCCGAGCGAGATGAAGATGCTGATGGGAATGGTCGATGCTGCCACCAGTGCCACCCGCATGGGCAGAAGCAGCATCACCACCACGACCACGGCGAGGATAGCAATGAGCAGTTCCTTGAGGAAGTTCACCACGCTGTCGCTCACCACCTTGCTCTGATCGGTGATGGTGAACATGCTCACCTCCTCGGGCAGTGTCCGCTGGAACTCAGCCAGCGATCGCTTTACGTCGGCACCCATCTCGGTTATGTTGCGCCCTTTCTTCATCTCCACACTCAGCAGGAGGCATTTCTTGCCATTATTGGTGATGTACGACGACGGGGCGGCATATTCGCGCTTCACGGTAGCCACGTCCTTCAGGCGCACCACATGGCCCGCAGGGTCGCTGAACACCACCAGCTGCTCTACGTCGTTCACCATGTTCAGCGACCGCTCCACATGGATAGGCGCCTCGTAGTCGGCTTGCTTCTGTGTGCCCGCCGTGGTGACGAGGCCCTTGGTCATCACTGCCGCCGTGATAGCATTCTGGCTGATGCCGTACCTAGAAAGTTTCTTTGCATCGAGATAGACGGAAATCTGCTCCTTCAACTCGCCTGTCACGGTGAGTCTGCCCACGCTCTCTATCTGGCGCAACCGGTCTTTCAGGTCGTCCATGTAGTCTTTCAGTTCACGATAGGTCTTCTCTTCACTCTCCATCGTGATGAGCAGGGCTGAGGTGTCGCCGAAGTCGTCGTTCACTATCACAGCCACCACACCAATGGGCAACTGCTGTCTCAGGGCTTGGACGCCCAGTTTCATCCGACTCCAGAAGTTGTCCTTGTCGGCCCCGTCGATGTCGGTGTTCAGTTCCACCTGAATGAAGGCCATGCCGTTGCGGCTGTACGACTTAGTCTTGTCCTTCCTCACTTCCTTATAGGTGAAGATATAGTCTTCCAAGGGCTTCGTCACCTGCTCCTCCACCTCCATTGACGACGCACCGGGGTAGACGGCTATCACCAGTCCTTGCCGCACAGTGCAGTCAGGGAACTCGTTCTTGTTCATCATTGCCAATCCGTAGATGCCGAAGGCCACGAGGCAGGCCGTGACCAGAATCACGATCTGCCGATAGTGCAACGCCAGTTCCACGATGCTGCGCTTTTGCTTATTTTCTTCTGTCATTTCCAATCAGCGGTAGCAAATAATTCTTCACTCTTCACTTCTTACCCTCATCCCGCTGCTAACCTTCTGCTGGCCGGAGACAATGATGCTGTCGCCTGTGTTCAGCCCGTTGGCAATGATGACTTTTTCGCCGACATTCTCGCCAAGGGTGAGCGTCGTCTTATGGGCTTTGCCGTGGCTGACGGTCCATACAAAAGGAACATTGTCAGCATCCACCTGCACCAGATTGGCAGCAAGGGCAATGACTGGCTGCGCCTCCGCCTGACGGGTATAGACATCGCACACCATGCCTGGCAGCAGTTCGTGACGGGGATTGTCTATGACCGCACACACTTCGTAGGAGCGTGACAGGCGGTCGCCGCTGACACCCTTCTCCGTGATGCGCCCCGTAAAGAGTCCATCGCCAAGGGAATAGACGTGCAGTTGCACCTGTTGTCCGATATTGACACTGCTGATTTCGTCCTCAGGAATGCTGATGCGCACCTTCACCTGGTCAATCTTCACTAACCGTGCCACAGGAACACCAGGGGCGACATTCTGTCCCACCTCACCGCTTTTCTCAGAGATATAACCGCTGAAGGGTGCTACAAGCCGAGTGTCGGTAAGTCTTTGCGGGCTATCTGCTCCTGCGCACGGGCCTGGCGCACTTGCGTCTGCACCTCAACCCACTTCACTTCGGGCAGCGCACCAGCATCGTGCAGCATCGTCATGCGCTCCAGCGCATCCTCGGCCTGTTCCTTGGTGGCCAGTGCCATGGCGTGCGCATTGGTGGCCGATGTGGCATCGAGCTCACCGATAAGCTGACCTGCCCTTACCATCTGTCCCTCATGGACGAACAACTGCTTGATGGTGCCGATGCCAGAGAAACTCAGCGCCGTCCCGTTCATCTCCTCTATTGTTCCGGCATAGCTCTGCCCCGTCTGCGACAGCTCGGTCACTACTTGCATCATCTTTACTTTTACGGGCAGTGGGTCCACAGTGTCCTTTTTCTCGCTGCATCCGCAGACCACGATGGCAGCGAGTAGTCCATAAATTTGACCTTTATTCATATCCTTACTTGATTTTTGCCTGCAAAATTGGGGATTATTTCCCAAATATCGATGCTCTCGATGATGATGAAACCGTCCGAATTTTCCATAGAAAGAAAATTCGGACGGTTCTTTCTACCTCAAGATCATTTCATTGGATCTATTTCCAGCGGACGAAAGCAGCCCACTGCCTGCGAAAGTCACTGGAACGGCGTTCCCACTCTGCCTTTGTGGTGGAGCCAAGCATGGGCATACCTTGCCATCGATGCCATGACCCAAAAAGGAGGGATAGTTCCAGACAGTGACAGGCTCCAAGAGGGCTGTCGTCGGGTTTCCAGTTGAGTTTGACGATACGCGTATTGATGCCGTAATGGTTCAGGTGGTGTGCATAGCGGGTGGCTGCGGCCCGGAACACCTTGCGTGTGGCAATCTTGCTGATGAGCGGTTGTAGCGAGCGGACAAGCCATCCCGTCCCGCTGAGGCGCAGGGCGACAAAGGGCAGGGCATCCTGCGCTTGATAGGTTATCAAGACGCGGCTCAGCGAGGGGACGGCGGGCTTGCCCCAGATGTCGGCAGGACAAGGACCAAAGGGCATCATTGATGGTGATGCTGCCAGCGCTGCAGCCTGGGCTTCTAAGAGCTGGGAGACGGAGGCTTCACGGAGAGGCGCGGGGCAATGCTTTTGCAACAACTGGCGCAACAGGACAGCGTCTTTCTCAGAGGCTTCAATGGCTGGCATACTCTGGATGATAGCATGATGGAGCAGCGGTTCATGGCAATGGCTGATGATGGCCGCAATGGAATGGGCACCTGCCGACTGTCCTGCGAGCGTCACACGTTGCGGGTCGCCACCAAAGGAACTGATATAGCGGTGAACCCAGCGCAGGGCGGTCATC
>JAILAA010000088.1 GCA_024681875.1 Prevotella sp. | reverse complement strand
AAGTCTTTCATCATAATATTGACTCTAAATCCGTGGCAAAGTTAATAAATTATTGAAAAACAACCAAATACGAAGACGACTTTCTAATGGCGACCATTAGAAATGGATCAAAGCCTGGCCTAACGACCGATTTGGGTTTAATGATAAATCTGTTCTATTCGTCCAACCAGAAAATAATCGGGCGCTTTCTTCGGCTTCCCAGAACGTGATGTTGGCATTTTTTTTGCTTAACATTGTAGAAAATAAAATTTTGAGTATGTAACAAACTAAAACAAACAGCATCACATCATGAAACAGTTTAAAATCATGTTAGGTGTCTCTACTGATAAGTCTCTTGATATGATTTCTAGCATAATCAGAAAATGACATATCTTCTGTAGAGGTCGTCAAGTAGGCTACAACCTCAGAATCTGTTCAGCTTGAAGTATCAATCTTGTTGAGCATAGAGTAATAACTGCTAATCAAATTTGATACTTGCTGCATAACGAAAGGAGCTATAAGGGCGTAGTTTTTGGCTGTTCTCGGTTTATCTATCTTTTCAATGTAAGTGCGTGCATAACTGCTGAAAGAAACTTGAGATTCAGTTGTGGTAACATACTCGACAATGTCCTTTAGACTCCACATGGAATAATCTATATGATTGAGTTTTTCCATCCATTGGAGAATTAACGAACTGCAAGAACTCAGAACATAGGAATCTGTAATCTCGGATTTTGACTTTACATTTTGTGACGGGACGACCTTTGAGGTTTTCCAAAATTGACACTGGCCATCAAACGTGAATCGGATGTACACTGCCCAGAAACCATCCTTTCGAGGTTTTTGTACTACGGGTTTCATTGATACGGTTTTCATTGGGCAAACCATTCTTTTCGTCTTTATTGAATATCCCAGCTTCTATAAACAATGGCATGAAATCCTTTGCTGGGACAACACTTGCCCCAGGATTATTTGTGAAGTAATCTTTGAGGACTTTGTTTATTCTCTCTATACGTTCTTGCTTGTTCATCGTGTTACAGCTTTCGTACTTATTTTATTACCTTCCTTGCTTCAAATATACATCCAGGAGCCTACTAGACTGGTGAAGGTATTGCCGCTAACAGACAGTACCTTTCAAACAGATGATTCACTAAGGTCTTTGTCTTTTACCCATTGGCATCATAGATATAGTCCCACGCACTGCTCTTGACCACAAAGAACGTGGAACTGAACCCCTGTAGCTCTTCGATGGTGCTACTCTTTTTGCCGTCCTGATCATAAAAATAGTACAACTTCTTCGTTGTCTCGATATGGCTGATACTCTGTGCATGAAGATTGGCTACAGATTACAGCAAGACAATGGATAATAACTGTTTCTTCATACTATTGGTTCCAGATAGTTTACTATCTTTCCTGTTTTCTCAGCATAGGCAATTTCGCTCTTGGTACTTTCGCCGATATATCCACCCACGTTAATAACATAGATTTCATCTGCCATGTCAATTTTCCGTTTGTGCATATCGTCAAGCATTTCTTTTACTCCCGGCTTCCACACCTCTTCATCACCCGAATGGCCGAACATGCCGACACTCGACAGCAGCGTAACGATAACCCATGATAACAATCTTTTCATCTCTCTTTATGTTTAAATTTAGTTTAGTTTTCTATGTTTCCGCCTAAAGCTTTAAACAGGTTGATTTTTCCTTGCACCAAGTCAAAGCGGTCGGTGGTCAATGAGAGGCGCGACTGCAGGAGTGACTGCTGGGCAGTGAGCACTTCGAGATAGGTCGCCGAGCTGTTCTGCATCACCTCTTTGCTCACCTCATAAGCTTTTTCTGCTGCGGCTACTTCTTGCTGGCGTAATGCCAGTCGTTCGCTGCTCAGTCGGCAGGCCGTCAGGGCGTCGCTCAACTCCGTCCCAGCCACCAGCAGCGCCTGGTTGAAGGCCACCAGTGCCTGCTCCTGTCGGGTTTTGGCGATGCACAGGTTGGCGCGGTTCTGTCCCTTGTTGAAAAGTGGCTGCACTAGCGAGCCGATGGCTGATAGCAGTATCTGACCAGGGTTTACCACTTCACCCAAATGATTTGTCCATCCCAGTGATGCCGAGATGGTCAATTGCGGATAGAACGCTGCTCGCGCCACGTCCACCTGTGCTGTCTGTGCTTTCAGGGCATATTCTGCTTCCTTCACGTCGGGACGGTTGGCGAGTGTTTCCAATTGATACGTTGCGCTGTCGTTCATTGATACATCCGCATTTCCAAAGCCTGTACGCCCGACGTTCTCCAATTGTTGACCTACCAGCACTCGTATCAGATTCTCTGTAGCCTGTATCTGTTGTAGCAGCATCTTCTCCTGCGTCGCGACGTTCAGCCATGTGGCTCGTGCCGCACTCACCGCCGCCTCGTTTTGCATGCCCACCTCTTTCAGCGCCTGCATCACCTCCACTGTGTGCTGTGCGTTACTGATATTCTCTCGCATCACGTCGAGCTGCTCGTCCATCATCACCAACTGGTAGTAGTGCGTGGCCACCGCCGCTATCAGTTGCAGCATTACTGCCCGTTCCGTCTCTGCCGTGCTCCAATAGCTGGCCACTGCCGCCCGCTTCTCGCCGCGCAGCCGTCCTGCCAGATCCACCTCCCACTGCATCGTCACGGGGATGTTGTACGTCTTATGCGTTGGCTGCCCTTTTGTACTTTGCAGGTTGCCTTCAGCACCTACCGTTAGCGATGGCAGCAATGCCAGCCTTGCCGCCTTCAGTTGTGCCTCCGCCTGCACCACGTTCAGGTTCGCCGTCTGTAGGTCTGCGTTCCCCTCCAGTGCCGTCTCTATCAGACTTACCAGCTGCGGGTCCGTGAACACACTGCGCCATCCGATGCTGTCCACCGTCTGTGCCGAGGCTGAAATGATACAACATAGCCACAGGGCCGCCAGCGATATCTTTCTATTTACCATCATACCTTATTCTTATTATTAGTGTATTCTTCTATCTTTTTCATCTCCTCGATGATCAGCGGGTCGTCGGAGGGGTGAAACTCTATGGGCTTGAAGCGCTCTTGTAGCGTCTGGAAGATGACAAAGAGGGCGGGAACGACAAAGAGGAGGCCTAGGGTGCCTATGAGCATACCGCCGACGGTGCCTACGCCAACAGTGCGGCTACCATTGGCTCCTGCGCCTGTGGCGAACATCAAGGGCAGCATGCCGAAAATCATCGTGAGCGAGGTCATGAGGATGGGGCGCAGACGCATCTTGGCGGCAAAGAAGGCACTCTGTTTGAGCGACATGCCGGCATGGCGGCACTGGGTGGCATACTCGGTGAGGAGGATGGCGGTCTTGCAGAGCAGGCCGATGAGCATGATGATTCCCACCTGCAGGTAGATGTTGTTCTCTACGCCGAAGAGTTGGGCGAAGAGTAAGGCTCCCATCAGTCCGAAGGGCACGCCGAGGATGACGGCCAGGGGGATGAAGAGGCTCTCGTAGAGCGCCACCATGATGAGATAGACAAAGAACACGCAGATGAGGAAGATGACGATGACGTTGGAGCCCGTCTGACTCTCCTCGCGGGTGATGCCTGAGAACTCGATGCCGTAGCCCACGGGCAGTTCCTTCTGGGCGACCTCGCGGATGGCACGGATGGCATCGCCCGTGCTGCTGCCCTGCGCCACAGAGCCCGTGATGTCGATGCTTCCCATCATGTTGAAGCGGCTCAGCGACTGCGGCATGTATTCCTTGTGGAGGGTGACAAACTGGCTGACGGGCAGCATAGCCCCCTCTGCGGAGCGCACAAAGAGACGGTCGAGCGAATGGAGATCGGCACGGTCGGCGGGGCGCAGTTGCATGGTGACCTGATACACTTGGTTGTACTTGTTGAAGTTGGACACATAACTACTGCCGAGGAAGGCACCCATCTCATTGAGCACCGTCGAGGGCGATACACCCAGTTTCTTGCAACGTGAGGCATCGACATCGACGCGATACTGCGGATAGTCGATGGCGTAGCCGGTGTAGGCGTCGCTGACCTCCGGACGGCGATTCAGGGCTTCGACAAAGCGCTCGGTGACGTCGAAGAACGTGCGCAGATCCTGGCCGTTCTTGTTGGTGACCGACAGCTCGAAACCGCTACCGCGTCCGTAGCCATCGATCATGCCCGGTGACATGGCAAAGCTCTCGGCCTCGTGCTCATTGGCCAGTATCTCGTTGATGCGCTCGCTGACAGCCCACGACGTGTGGTCGCTGCCTGTGCGCTGACTCCACGGACGCAGCTGCACCTGCACCATGCCCTTGTTGGCACCGCCGATACCCACGACGGTACCCACGCTCTCCACTTCGGGCATTTGTTGAATCTGGTCGGCCAACCGGTTCGTCACCTCCTCGGTCTTCGCCATCGTGTAGCCCGACGCCGTACTCACGTCAACCATCAGCGACCCCATGTCCTCGTCGGGCACGAAACCCGTAGGTACCGTCTTGAGCAGCAATGCCGTCATCGCCATTGCCACCGTCACGCCAACCGCCGCTATCCACTTTCGGCGAATGGGCAGCATCGCCACCTTGGTATAGCGACTTAAAAGGGCGCGAAACGCAGTGTCGTAAATGCGCCGAACACGCTTTGAAAAAGTCTTTTTACTAGCATCTCTGGGTTTCAGAATCATCGCACAGAGCGCCGGGGCGAGGGTGAGGGCGTAGAGCAGCGAGATGCCCACGGCGACGGCCATCGTGAGACCGAACTGCTTATAGAAAGTGCCCGAGGTGCCGCTGACAAACGACACAGGGATGAAGATGACCATGAAGACGAGGGTAGTAGTGAAGAGTGCGGAGGTGAGACCGTTCATGGCATCGACCGATGCCTTGTAAGCCGAGTGGTAACCGGCAAACGCGCCTGTACCGCCTCGACCACCACAATCGAGTCGTCCACCACAGTACCGATGACCAGCACCAGGGCAAAGAGCGTGAGCATGTTGATACTGAATCCTGCCACGTCCATGAAGGCGAAGGAGCCGATGAGCGACACGATGATGCCGAGAGCGGGAATGAGCGTAGCGCGGAAGTCCTGCACAAAGAGATACACCACGATGAGCACCAGCACGATGGCCAGCAGGAGGGTGAACACCACCTCGTGGATGGAGGCGAAGAGGAAGTCGTTGGTGTTGTCGAACGTCACGATACGGATGTCCTTGGGCATCGTCTGTTCCACCTCTTCTATTAATTTATCGATGTCCTGATTGATGCGTGTAGCGTTGGAGCCAGCCACCTGACTGACACTGCCCATCACGCCCGGATGACCGTTGATGCGGTTCGAGTAGGCATAGTCGCTCTGTCCCAGTTCGAGGTCGGCCACATCCTTCAGACGCAGTTCCTCGCCCGTCCGATTGGAGCGCAGAATGAGGTTCTCAAACTCTCTGACGTCCTGCTTGCGACCCGTGTAGCGCAAGGTATATTGGAAGGTGCCGGAGGTGTTCTCGCCGATGGAGCCGATGCTCGCCTCCACGTTCTGTTCCTCCAAAAGAGTGGTTATGTCGCTGGGCACGATGCCGTAGCGTGCCATCGACTCAGGCCGCAGCCAGATGCGCAGGGCATACTGTCCGCCCCACACCTCGCACTTGCCCACGCCCTGGATGCGCAGGATGGCGGGGCGCAGGTTGTTATAGAAGTAGTTGCTCAGGAAGTTCTCGTCGTAGGTGCCGCCGGGGCTCTCCAGTGCGAGGATGCGCAACTGGCCCGGCTGTTGTTTCTCTACAGCCACACCCATCTTCAGCACCTCGGCAGGCAACTGTGCCTGCGCCTGCACCACACGGTTCTGCACGTTCACCGCCGCCATGTCGGCATTGGTACCCTGCTTGAAGTAGATGCTGATGGAGGCCGAACCATTCGATGCCGACGAGGTCATATACATCATGTTATCCACGCCGTTGATGGCCTGTTCCAACGGTGCCACCACACTCTTCTGCACCGTCTCGGCACTCGCACCCGGATAGCTCGCCCACAGATAGACCGTTGGCGGCGCAATA
>JAILAA010000061.1 GCA_024681875.1 Prevotella sp. | reverse complement strand
CTCAAACCAACGGTCGCCGTTCTCTAAGTAGAACTCCTTGCGCCGCTCGTTGAGGATGGCCTGAATGAGCGGTGTCAGGGGCTTGCCCGTGGCATCCTCCTTGACAAGTGCTGTCGGGTCGACGGGCGGCAGGGTCAGATTGTTGTACATATACATGCCCGTGATGCGGTTACGGCGGAACTGGTTCAGCTCAATGAGCGCACTGTCAGGCATATTCAGATGATAGGCACATTCCATCGAGATGAAAGCCATCTCAGCCGAACGCATGCCCGTGAAAATGAGCTTGCGGTTGGTACGCTTGCGGTTGAAGAAGAGGTTGTTCTTACGGCGGATGTCGTTGGTGCCCTCAGCAAAGAGACTGACATATCTGGCACTCAGCGGCCTGCGCTCCAGTGAGTTCATGCCACCGGTGATTCCCAACGGCTGATAAGCAATGCGGTCGGCCATGAACAGGCGGTTGCCCACCAGTCCGTACTGCGTGCTCATCATCTTCACGTAGTCGTCGCCCGACAGCAGGGGATGCTTGTCGAGTACCAGCCGGGCTTCGTCGCGAGCTTCCCGCCAGCGTCCGCACCAGTGGTAGAGGCGGGCCAGATAGCCGTGAAGCACGTCATGGTTGAAGAGGTACATCTCGTTCTGTATGTCACAGTCCAAGGCCTTCCTGAGGTCGCTCTCCGCCTGGTCGATGGTCTCCTGAATAGTGGAGCGTAACGGCTGGGCTTCCATGTCGAACTCGGTGACGATGGGCACGCCCAGCTGGGCATCGTCAGCCAAGGGGGGCGCACAGAACTCGCGCAGCAGCTGATAGTAGCACACGCCACGGATGGCATAGGCCGTGCCGACAATGTCCTGTCCGTCGCGGCTGTCGCGGTCTTCCTGATATTCCCCTAAGATGATGTTGCAGTCTCGAACCGTCTCATAGAGATTTTTGTATCTTCCCTGCGCACCGTCAATGAGAGCGCCTGCATATTTGGCCATGTGGTCGTTGTCTGAACCCAAGTTGGCCTCCATATTATCGGAGATCTCTTCAAAGTTCATCGACTCTTGGAAACTGCCAACGACATAGCTTAAGTTACCGATGTCAATCTTATAACACAAATCGTGTACCATGGCCGAGAAGTCTTCGGTTGACTTGGGGATGGTGCGGTCGTAGGGCTTGATGTCCAAGTATTTTTCGCAGCCCGTCATCAGCAGTGCTGCCACAAGAGGTAAAATGTATTTCTTCATCATCAGAATCCAATGTTAAGTCCAAATGAAAAACTGCGGCTCATAGGATAGACGGCACCCGGCGACTCAGGGTTCATGCCCTTGTAGGCCGTGATGACCCAGAGGTTGTTGGCCGTGAAGCTGACACTCAGGTTGGTGGCATAGATGCGGCGGACCCAGCTGTCGGGTAGACTGTAGGTCATCGACAGCGACGAAATCTTCCAATAGGAGGCGTTCTCGTAGTAGGCACCGTCGTTAACCTTCGAATAGTTAATCTGCTGAGGGTCCAGGTTAAGCGCTGCACCGTGGGCATCAATCAGCCGCGGATAGCCGTCAGTCACGGGGTTATCGGGCGTCCAGTGGTAGGCGGCATCCTTCACCACATTGTTATGTGCGGTGTAGATGTCGTAGCGTGTATTAGCCACATAGTTGTTAGTGGGGCGCATGATGCTGCTATAGGTACTGTGCGGGCGGATGTAGTTCGTCTTCTTGGCGCCTAACGAGAACGTCGAGTTGGCACTGAGCGACAGGCGTTTCCACGACACGCTGGTAGAGACTCCGCCCGTCCAGGGATAGTTGCCCATGCCGATATAGACCAGATAGTTCTCCCAGTTGTAGGGGTCTGACTCGTCAGCATCACTTCTTTTCTGATAGGTGTAGAATCCCGTCGCGGGGTCAATACCCTCCAGCTTGCCGCTGAAGACCATGCCGAGGGGATAGCCCACATGGATGTCACCATAGATGCCGCCCGTGGGCGACTCATACTTGGTCAGCACATTCTGGTTGTAGGCAATGTTGCCGTTCAGGCTCCAGCGCCAGTCCTTGGTCTTCACAGGCGTGCCGCTGAGCATCACTTCAAAGCCCTGGTTCACCTGTTCACTGGTGTTATAGCTCTGTTCTCTGAATCCGGTAGTGGAAGGAACCAAAACCCGAGTCACCAAATCGTAACCCTCGCGGCGATAGAAGGACAGGTTGACGTTGAGCCGGTTCTTGAGGAAACCCATGTCGAGGCTGCCGTTGTAGTCGCGGGTTCGCTCCCAGCGCAGATGAGGGTTCGGCGGTGAACTGACATGCCCCATACGGTAAGCCTGGGTGTCGCTGTTGCGGAACGTTGACGAGTAGCCCATGATAAGCACCGGATAGACAGTCTTGTTGACACCGCCGGTGACACCGGTTGACAGTCGGACGGTGGCGTGGCTGACGATGTGCTTGATATTTTGGAGCCAGCGTTCCTCATCCATGTTCCAGGCCAGGCCGAAGCTCCACGTCATGTTGAACTGCTCCTTGGAGCCAAAGTTATTGGAACCGTCGGAGCGGGCGGTGACATTGGCCACATAGCGGTTCATCAGCACATAGTCCAATGCACCGTAGAACGAGGCCATGGCGTTCTCAATGCGGCTTTGCTGGCTCAGTGAGTTGACAATCATCTGGTAGGTTTGCATATCCGTCTCACTGAAGGTGCCTGAGGGACCTACTACAAACAGGGGCAGGGAGTGGTTGCCGGTGACGGGGTCGTAGCCATAGACCTTGCGGGAGACCGACTTGGCGTAGCTGTTGCTGACCTCGGTACCAACCAAGGCACTGATGCGATGAATATCATTGAAGGTCTGGCCGTAGTTCAGCTGGGCACGCAGCTGCCAGTTGCGGTTGGAGGTGTTGGACTGGGTCATACTGCCGTAGATGCGTTGTGAGAGCATGTTGGAGCCTTCAAAGGGACGGTCCTGCCAGGCGGTATAGGTGTCCTGGTTCACTTCGTTGTCTGAAGCATCAGTCGTATAGCTGTAGGAGGCCAGTCCGTAGAGACGGAAGTGCTCGCCCAAGCGCCAGGTGATGTCACCGCGCAGATTCACGCCTGAGCTGGTTGCCACCTGCTCGGTGCCGTCAATCTCGCGCATGACGTTGACACCGTTAGGCGGCAGGACAGCCATGACGTCGCCGTTGACCTTAGGCAGCGAGAAGAAAGTCTCGTCGCCCCGGTAGGAACCGTCGTCGTTGTAGGGTTTCTCGTATGGATTGGCAAAATAGGCATAGTCAAACATATTCAGCCCGCTGCCCGTTGCAGCCGCCAGACTCTTCAGATAGCTATACGAGACATCGAAGTTCAGCGAGACGGCCTTCGAGGGCGTGGCCGAAATCTTCGACATGAAGTTGGCGCCATCGGAGGACGACTTCTTGACAATACCCTTGTTAGTAGACATGCCCCCCGAGACGTAGTAGGTCATTTTATCCGTACCGCCGGAGAGACTGACGCTCTGTGTTGTGCTGACGGTGTTGCGGAACAGCTCCTCGAACCAGTCGGTGTTGGTCTGCTTCAGTTCCTCGATGTAGGCATCCTGCTCGGTGGTGCTCATACCCGCAAACCTGCCGTAGCCCGAGCGTATCTGGCCGATGATGCCGATGCGGGGGAACCACGTTCCGCTCTCAAAGCCCTTCTTCGAGAACTCATCCCAGATGCTCTGCTCGTAGGCCAGTTTCTCTTCGGTGTTCATGAGGTTGTGGTCACGTGAGGGAGCCGTCTGCACGGTGACGTTGCCGCTATAGCTGACGTGGATGTTACCGGCCTGGCCCTTCTTGGTGGTGATGACGATGACACCCGACTGGGCCTGCGAACCGTAGATGGCGGCAGCGGCAGCGTCCTTCAGCACGGTGATGCTCTCGATGTTCTGGGGTGCGATGCCTGCCACACCGTTGGCGTAGAGGGTAGAAAAGTCGCCCGAGCGGATATACATATTGCCCATGGCCGGGATGTTCTTCTGCAGGGGCACTCCGTCGACTACCCACAACGGCTCGTTGTTGCCCGTGATGGAGGCCGTACCGCGGATGCGAATCTTAGCACTCTCGCCCGGACGGCCGCTGACGGCCTGCACGTTGACGCCCGCCAGCTTGCCCTGCATGAGCATGTCGACGTTGGCCAACGGCTGGTCTTTCAGTTCCTTCTCGGTCAAGATGCCCACGGAGCCGGTAGACTTGCGGATGTC
>JAILAA010000009.1 GCA_024681875.1 Prevotella sp. | reverse complement strand
TATCTTAACGTTGGTCTTTGATAGTTTTCTGTTGATTAGGTAAGATGAAAAGAACTGCAAACATCAGCTAATAATTGGTGTAAACAACCATAAAAATGAGTCTCAGATATTTGCAGATTTTTAATTCCATTTTTTGTATTTTCCGTTTCTAAAAATTGTACTTCACTTTCCCACGCAGAAATGGGAGAAGATGTTGTTAAGAGTCTCTTGGGTAGTAATCTGTCCTTCACCTGTTATTTCTGCAAGGTTACTAAGAACCAGGCGGAGGTCTTCTGACAGAAGATCACCGCTGAGTTGCATCTCAAGACCTTCGATGACACGTAATAGACTGTCGTGAGCAAGGAGGAGCGCTTCATAATGGCGTGCACTGGTGACGACGACATCGTTTTCCTTCAGTTCGGGTATGGCGGCGGCCTCGTAAATAGCAGTCTCAAGTGCTTCTATACCCTGACCATACTTAGCACTGATGAGAAGAGGAGACAGAGGAGATGAGAAATAAGGAGTTAAAGGAGGTAAAAGAGGGGCGGAGGGACGGAGGTCAGCCTTGTTCCATACAGGTATTAGGGAACGTTCGCGACAGCGTACAGCCATGTCGCGAGCTTCATCGTCGTCGGTTTCCTCGTCAAAGATCCAGAGAACAATGCTTGCTTTGTCAATGGCAGCGTAAGTGCGGTCAATGCCAATGCGCTCTATTTCGTCAGAAGTCTGGCGGATGCCGGCAGTATCGATGAAGCGGAAGGTTACGCCACGTATGTCGATGGTGTCCTCGATGGTGTCGCGCGTGGTGCCATGTATGTCGCTGACAATGGCACGGTCGTCCCTCAGAAGCGCATTGAGGAGTGTGCTCTTGCCCACATTTGTCTTACCGACGATGGCCACAGGTATGCCTTTCTTCAGGGCCTTTCCTGTTTCAAAACTTCTGGCCAGATGCATTATACGGCTGTCAATGTTTTGGGCAAGGTCATGCAGTTCAGTCCGGTCGGCAAACTGCAGGTCTTCATGGTCGGAGAAATCAAGCTCCAGCTCCAACAGCGACGTGAGTCTGAGCAACTGTTCGCGTAACGTCTTCAACTCTGAGGAGAAATGACCGCGCAGCTGCGAAAATGCCATATCGTGCATTGCCTTGTTGGTAGAGGCTATAAGGTCAGCAACAGCCTCTGCCTGACTGAGATCCATCTTGCCATTCAGGTAGGCACGCATAGTAAACTCACCTGGGTGCGCCATGCGGCAGCCGTTACTGATGAGTTGCTCCAGCACATTATTTAGTATATAGGGCGAGCCGTGACATGAGAGTTCGACGCTGTCTTCGCCGGTGTAACTGTGTGGAGCACGAAACACGGAGACCATCACCTCGTCTGTATTTCCGATACGGGCATAATGGACGGTGTTGGCTGCAACAGTGTCACAGTTTAAAGAACAGAGGGAGCTAACCGCCGAGAAGGCTACGGGACCACTGATGCGGATGATGCCGAGGGCACCTCCTGTGGCTGTAGCGAGTGCGCAGATAGTATCCTCTTTAGGGAAGAGGTGAGAGGAGAGAGGTGGATGGGTCATAGGGATTGAATGGCAGCAGCAAGGGCTGAGAGCTCATCTTCGGTAGTAGCCCAGCTGGTGACAAAGCGGCACAACACGTGGCTGTCGTCAAGAGGCTCCCATGTCTCAAAGCCAATAGTGCGTTTCAATTGCACCATCTGCTCTTTCTCTAATACGACGAACTGCTGGTTAGTGGTGGAGTGTCTCAGAGTGAAGCCAGCATCGAGGAAAATGCGGCGCAGCTGCATGGCCATGACGTCAGCATGGCGAGCTATGTCAAAGTATAGGCCGTTGGTGAAGAGGGCATCAAACTGTACACCTACCAGACGGCTCTTGGCCAATAGGGCCCCGTGCTGCTTAATGATATTGAAGAAATGCCGCGGTGCTCCATTCACTACTGTCGTCTTACCTTCAGCGCCCGTATAAGACAGCTTGGGGAATACTACAGCCTCACCGCATAGCGCACCAATCTTTGTTCCGCCAATGTAGAACGCGTCGCAGTGACGTGCAAGCCAGGGCAGGTCGAAGTCACACTCGTCACTCATCAGCCCATATCCCAGACGTGCTCCGTCGATGAACAGCGGCACCTCATATTGGCGACACAAATCATACAGTTGCGCTATCTCAGCAGCGCTGTACATCGTACCCAGCTCCGTAGGCAGGGTAATGTAGACTATGCCGGGAATGACCATGTGCTCATAGACAGGGTCGGCAAAGAAGGAGGTGTGAAACTGCTCAAGGTCGCTGGCCCACATCTTTCCGTCGTGCGACGGCAGCGTGATGATTTTGTGACCGTTCGCTTCGATGGCACCCGACTCATGTACATTGATGTGGCCTGTGCCAACGGCGATGACGCCCTCATAGCCAGTCAATACGCCGTCTATCACGGTGGCATTGGTCTGCGTACCTCCTACAAGGAAGAAAATGTCGGCATCTGGACACTGACATGCCTGGCGTATCTTTTCCCTGGCATGTCGGCTCCAGATGTCATCACCGTATGAATTGCTGCGCTCCTGATTGGTTTCCACTAAGTGCTGCAGCACCAGCGGATGTGCGCCATTGTTATAGTCGCTTGCAAAAGATGTCATGAATCAAATACGGTCAAGCACCTTCTGAATGAGGGTGTCGATGGTGTTCTTGTAGTTGGTGTTCATCTCCTGGGCGTAGCGGTTGGCAATGACCATGCAGCAGGTCATAGCACGATGGCCCATGAGCGATGCCAAACCTGCCACTGCCGACGATTCCATCTCGAAATTGCAGACCTTAAGGTCATTGTATTCAAAACTCTCCACCTTCTCGTTCTGCTTCGGGTCTGCCAACGGAAGACGAAGCTCACGTCCCTGAGGCCCGTAGAAGCCGCCACAGGAGATGGTGATGCCACGTACCATGTCATCGCCTGCAATCTGGTCAATGAGGTCAGCATCGGCCGTTGCCACGTACGGAGCCCCCTTGATGGGGTCCCACTGCATGTGCTTTTTGAAAGCCTCCTCCAGTTTCAGGTCGCAATGCTCGTTGCGCCCTGCATAGTAGTTGAGAAGACCGTCGAAGCCGATACTCTTCACCGAGGCGATAAATGTGCCCGTAGGAGTGAAAGGCTGCAGGCCGCCACAGGTGCCAATGCGCACCATGGTCAACTGATGAAAGTCCTTCTTCAGTGTGCGTGTCTTATAGTCGACATTGGCCAGCGTATCGAGTTCGTTGACCACAATGTCAATGTTGTCGCAGCCGATGCCATGACTCTGCACGGTAATACGCTTTCCCTTATAGGTGCCTGTTATCGTATGGAATTCGCGGCTTTGAACGTCACACTCTCGGCTATCGAAATGATCAGCAACCGTGTTAACCCGGGCAGGATCACCAACTAAGATCACTTTGTCGGCCAATTGCTCTGGTTTCAGGTGAAGGTGGAAGCACGAGCCGTCTTCGTTGATAATAAGCTCCGAGGGAGCAAAATATCTCTCTGTCATAGCTTTAATGGTTTTAGTTACTACTGTCTATGGAATCTGTTTCTCCTTATTTCTTATTTCAATGAGCAGCATTTCGAGCTGTTTTTCACTGCGCAGTATTTCATCGCGCATTTTCAGGCGCTCTTCGTTGGATGCAGTGGCATAGTAGTTGCGTGTAAGGGTAAGGGCCTTGTCCAATGCTTCTGACTGACGCCTGAGCGTGTCCAGCTCCGATGCTTCCATACCAAGCCTCGCCTGCTGCTCAAGATGCCCCTTGGCACGGGCGTTTTCCAAACGCGCCAGCGCTTCCTGTATACCAGCCTTATCGGCAGGCCACGTTTCGGCGATGCAGCCTATGGCAGCAAGCCTGCGCAGCTGATCGATGCCGTAGGCCTCGCTATGATAGGTATGGCGTGTCTCAGTGGGGATGAAGACGTAGATGCAAACCTTACCCTCGGGCTGTCGGCGGTCGGTGACAAAATAGCCCAGTTGGTTAAACTCGTCAACGGCATAGAAGATATCATTGGCCTTGGATGCGAAGGGCATACCCACGTTCTCAGGTTTAAGGAAGGCACCACGTTCACTATTGTAGCGGGTGACAAAGATGTCATATCCGCCGATGCTTTTCTCTCCCTTTTGCGCATAGTAGAGGGTAATGCCGTCGGGCATGAGGAATGGATTTGCTGCCGGGTCATCGCCGATGCCTGCAATGGGCAGCGGCGCTGTCCAACGGTTACCTATGAAATCGCTGTTGGCAATAGTAGTATCCGTACTGTTAATGATAGTTACCAACTTACGGTCGCCCATCTCGTTAGTGAAAGTGCCATCGAGCACTGTCTGTTGTGTCAGCTTTCCACTGTAGGACGACAGGGGGATGTGGCTCATATAATCGTCGGCATCCACTACCATGCTGTCGATAAAGACCACCTGCTGTATGGAGTTCAACATCTGCGTGATGCGCGGGTCTTCAGCAGGCTCTTCCACGTTCTGTTTCCTCACTGCCCCACCACGTCCTTTCCTCTGGGCCGAGGAAGTGACAGCAAGGAGCAACAGCCCCAAAATGATACATATTTTATATCTCATATTGTTATTGCTTCATTTAATAAGCAAAGATATGAAAAAAAAACGGAAGTTCTTGTTTTGCCAACGAAGAATTAAGTTTTTTTAAAATGATCATATTTCTCGCACACAACGGCATAAGACATGAAAGATGGTGCCTATTCTCATAGCCCAAAACCATTCCTATTGTTCAACCAGTTTTCCTTCGCGTTCCAAAGCGTTCCATAGAGAGTAGCGTACTTCAGGATTGTCGCGTTCTGCCTGTTCGAAAAGACGTCGAGCGGTGGTACGGTTGGTTTCGTGCTCGTAAGGACAGCACTTCAACATTTTCTGATAGCCACGCACGGCGGCATACTGCCTAATCATTGTCTCTGGCACTTGGCATAGAGGACGGATGATTTGCAACGGCATCTTCTTCATTCTCAGGCGGGCAGGCATGGTGCCGAAGCGTCCCTGATAGAGCAGATTCATCAGGGCGGTGTGCAACAAATCGTCCTGATGGTGGCCCAACGCAATCTTGTTGCAGGACAGCTCCTGCGCAAGGTTGAAGAGCTGCTTGCGACGATACCACGAACAGAGGAAGCACGGCGGCTTCTGCCCTTCTTCAAAGCGGGTGGTGACAAGATGCAGGGGCACGTCGAGCTGTTTGCAAAAATTCTGAAGATAGGAAGCATCCGTCTCATAGTGGATGTTTTCCATACGCACATGAACGGCCTCTACCTGAAAGCGGGGATGCTGGATGCGGGCACGCTTGGCCAGCAACTCAGTAAGCAATAACGAGTCTTTGCCGCCCGACAGCCCTACGAGGACATGGTCGTCGTCCTCAAGCAGCTGATAGGCGGCAAAGGCCTTGACGAAGCGCTCGTTGATTTTACGGAAAAGGCGTTCCTGCTCGGTCATCTATCACGCTTTCGACGACAGCTCAGTCACCAGCTTCTTCAGGTCATTCAGCTCTTTGTAGATTTCGGGCAATTTGCGAACCACAGCCATCGACTTGAAGAACTGACGCGGATCCATGGCAGGCGAGCCGATAAGCTGTTCGCCGTTACCTTTCGTATTGCTGATGACACCACACTGGGCCCCCACAAAGGTCTTGTCAGCCACCTGGATATGTCCGGCAAAGCCTGCCTGTCCACCCACCATACACCAGCTGCCAATCTTCGTGCTGCCGGCCAGTCCCACCTGTGCCGACATCACCGTATTCTCGCCAATCTCGCAGTTGTGTGCCACCTGGATGAGGTTGTCAAGCTTCACGCCACGATGGATTATTGTCTGGCCCATTGTCGAGCGGTCGACGCAAGTATTTGCGCCAATTTCCACATTGTCTTCAATTACTACAATGCCTATTTGCGGAATCTTGTCATATCCCTCAGTATTCGGCGCAAAGCCAAAACCGTCGGCACCGATGACGCTTCCAGCATGTATCGTTACATTGTTGCCAAGGCGGCAGCCCTGATAGATGGTCACGTGAGGATAGAGCAGGCAGCCGTTACCCACCTTAACGCCATCGCCGATGACAGTGTGAGGATAAATCATCGTGCCATCACCAATAACGCTCCCCTCGCCAATAACTGCGAAGGCACCAATAAACACGTCTTTTCCGATGGTGGCTGAGGAAGCAATCGAGGCCGTAGAATCGATGCCGGTCTTACGGGGCTTCATCTGTTCATACAACTGCAACAGCCGGGCCACAGCCTCGTAGGCGTTTTTCACACGTATCAGCGTGGTGGCTACGGGTTGTTCCAGAACCAGATCGTCGTTCACCAGCACAACACTCGACTTTGTCTCATAGATAAAATGTGTATATTTGGGGTTTGAAAGGAAAGAGATGGCTCCTTCCACACCTTCCTCAATCTTTGCAAAGGTAGAGATAGCCACATTCTCGTCGCCTTCGATTCGTCCACCTATCAATTCTGCAATTTGCTTAGCTGTAAACTTCATCGTCTTCTTTCAGTTTTCCAATTTGTCTGCAAAAGTAGTTAAAAGTTAGGAGTTAGGAGTTAGGAGTTGGGAGTTATTTCTGCGAGCTTAACGTTTTTTACCATTTTGCCCTACAAAAATCTCTCAACTCTCCGCTCGGCTTTGCCGCTTTTACGAAGTTTTAACGACTAAAAGAACTCTCAACTCTCATTTTTTTGTACCTTTGCAACAAATTTTGCGAAAAGAGAATGGAAAAGAATGAACTTTCGCTGAATCGTCCACGCAGCTTTCAAGCTGTGTTGAGCGACGGCTTAAGGCTCTACGCCAGCCACATCTGGTGCTTGGTGCGCTCCTCATGGGTACAGGCCATAGTCTATGCACTTGCTGTAGGATTCTCCATGGCCTATTTCTTCACCTATTTATTGCCATTGATGATGGGCCACCGCTCACTCATGCCTGAACTGGCCATTTGGGGTGCCACTTTTGTAGTTTATATTCTAGCTGCTCTGCTGCTATCTACGGCAGGAGCCGTAGCCCCTTTGCAGCAGCACTCGAAAACAGACGCCATTACGGCTCCCAGCAAGTGGTGGGGGCGCTGGCCGTGGAAGCTAAGCCTACGCAGCATCATACGCCTGCCCCAAATGCTATGGACGGTAATGCGCCACCAGCCAGGTGTCTTTGTAAGCGTCAGCCTGATTTTGCTCCTGTTGGTACTGGTGGCAACTCTGGCATTTATGCTACCTGCCGTGGTGATGGCCATAGCCGACACAGAGGTAGCGGCAGGAAAAGCAGCCGGAGATGCCGTGGAGATGCCCGAGAACCTTTTTCAAATGAACTTCATCACCTTCACCATATGCGGCTTGCTGCAGGCATATATACACCTGGCCACGCTCTTCCCCCTTTATTACCTATGGGGGAACGGAAAGGTGAAAAAGTGAAAAAGTAAAAAGGTGAAAGAGTTAAAGAGTGAAAAGTTAAAGATGAAACAGAAAATACTATTTATCGATCGTGACGGCACGTTAGTAGAGGAACCCCATGACGAGCAGGTGGATGCCTTGGAAAAAATCCGCTTCAAGCCCGGTGTCTTCCGCTGGTTGGGCCTACTTGCCGAGCGCACTGACTATCTGCTGGTAATGGTGAGCAATCAGGATGGTCTGGGTACACCATCCTTTCCCGAGGAAACATTCTGGCCGGCGCAGAACTTTATTCTTCAGGCCTTAGAGGGCGAGGGAATCCGTTTCGATGACGTTCTCATCGACCCGCACTTCCCCGAGGACAATGCTCCGACACGCAAGCCAGGCACAGGCATGGTACAGAAATACATTGACGACGCTGAGCACTACGATATGGCCAACAGCTACGTCATTGGCGACCGCGAAACTGACCGCAAATTTGCCGACAACATAGGCTGCAAGGCCATTATCCTTGACAAGCAAACAGGCTGGAAGCAGGCGGCAGAAACCATTATTGACGGCTATCGACGTTCCAGCGTGCGGCGTACGACTAAGGAGACAGACATCAGCGTCAGCCTGGCACTCGACGGCCAGGGCGAATGCCACATAGACACCGGGCTCGGTTTCTTTGACCACATGCTGGAGCAGATAGGGCGTCATGGAGGCATTGACCTTGATATCAGCGTGAAGGGCGACCTCAATGTGGACGAACACCACACCATTGAAGACACTGCTTTGGCTTTAGGCGAGTGCCTACGCCAGGCGCTTGGCTCGAAACGAGGCATCGAGCGCTATGGTTTCTCGCTGCCCATGGACGACTGTCAGGCACATGTATGCCTCGACTTCGGCGGACGACCATGGCTCATCTGGGAGGCAACGTTCCACCGCGATAAAATTGGTGACATGCCAACGGAGATGTTTTTCCATTTCTTCAAGAGTCTGAGCGATGCTGCATTGATGAACCTGTACATCCATGCTGACGGCCAGAACGAACACCACAAGATAGAAGCCATCTTCAAAGCACTGGCACGCAGCCTACGTCAGGCCATACGCCGCGACGTCTACCGCTACCAATTGCCCTCAACAAAAGGAATCCTCTGATTATACAGTATAAGAATATGTTTCAAATAGACCGCTCCTACATAGAACGCATTGACCTGGTGTCGCTACAGAGCCGCATCTGGGACATTCGCAGCGACCACAAAGACGACCCCACCCTGCCCCGCATTGAAAATTACGGTACAACCGAAGAGGCCTTTGAGGCTTATCTTGAGAAGAAGCAGAAGCTGGAGGACTTCAAGGACACCTGGCGCAGCCGCCGTCTGCTCATCCTTGGTGCAGTATTCCTTCTCACATTAGCTTGCTTTAGCCTGTTTCTCAGCAAGATGAAGTGGGAGGCCTACGCAGTGGCTTTCATGCTGTGCATGTTAATATACATGATATACATGACCATCGTGGCCTATCGCGAGAAAAACTTTCACAATAATCCCAACGAAACGTTTATCAAAGCACTGCTCTACTGGGACGAAAACCACGAGAAAGTCTGAAACAAGGTGCGCTACTTACTGAATATCATTCTCGCAGCAATACTGCTCAATTGTACGGGTAAGGGACATTCGTCCCTGCTCGCCGATGAATACACCCAGCGCCAGCAGCTGCTCACAAAAAAGGGCACCACGCCCACCATGAGACAGCAGCAGATGCAGGCCGAACTGCATTATTATCTTGAACGTCACGACAACCGCGATGAAGGCTTTGACTGGGTTGTGGACTATGCCGCACGCGGCGACTCGTCGGTGCGGCACTACCTGCCACTGGGGCGCGTGTCCCTCCTGTCGCTGATGAAACGCCCCAACGGCAAACGACTAATGAGAGACGACAAAGGGCGCCTCATCATAGGCCAGTTAGAGAATAGCGTGCTCATCAGTGGTGTACGCATCGACAGCACAGGTGTCTACGCTGGCATGATGAACAACTGGGGAGAAGCTACGGGTTACGGATTCTATCGCACAGCTGACGGCACCTACGACGAGGGGCAATGGGCACACGACCAGCGTGAGGGATTTGGCCTGAGCATTGGGCCTGAACATCTGCGGATAGGTGAATGGCTGCGCGGGCAGTATCGCGGCGAACACATGCTTTTTCACACTGACAGAATCTATGGTATCGACATTTCACGCTACCAGCATGAGAAAGGCCGTCGACGCTTTCCCGTCAGCTGGGATGGCAACCGCTTCACCCATCTAGGACGACGCATCAGCACTGACCGCGTACTTGACCGCCTCGACTATCCCGTGCAGTTTGTCTACATCAAGAGTACCGAAGGCGTTACCATCAAGAACCGCTACTATGAGGACGACGATGCTGTCATAAGACGAAAAGGACTGCATGTGGGAGCCTACCATTTCCTTTCAACTCGCACATCGCCCGAGGAACAGGCTCGCCACTATCTACAGAACACACGACTGCGCAAAGGCGACTTGCCGCCGATGCTCGACATTGAACCGTCGGAAAAGCAAATAGAAGACATGGGCGGTCCACTGGTGCTCTTCGACTACATACGCAAATGGATTCGCATCGTAGAAGAGCGATGCAACACCAAGCCCATCCTCTATTTCAACCAGAACTTTGCCTACAACTATCTGCCAATGGCGCCCGACATAAAAAAGGGCTACCGCTATTGGGTAGCCCGTTATAGTGAGTATAAACCAGATCTACATCACGACATCTGGCAGCTAAGTGGTGACGGCCGCGTATCAGGATTCGCTACAGAGGTAGACCTTAATGTTTTTAATGGCTTCCAACAGCAGTGGGACGAATTCCTTCGCAGCGCCACCATTCCCTAAAGGAAATTACTTGATGATGTCGAAGCCCGTGTACTTTTGAAGTGCCTGTGGGATGCGGATGCCATCGGGTGTTTGGTTGTTCTCCAACAGAGCGGCCACGATGCGCGGCAAGGCAAGAGCGGAACCGTTCAGCGTGTGGCAGAGCTCGGTCTTCTTCGTATCGGTACGGCGGTAGCGGCATTTCAGGCGGTTGGCCTGATAGGTATCGAAATTGCTGACCGAAGACACCTCGAGCCAACGGCCCTGGGCCTCGCTATAGACCTCGAAGTCGTAGCAGATGGCAGATGTGAAGCTCTGGTCGCCGCCACAGAGCAGCAGGATGCGGTAGGGCAACTCCAGCTTCTTCAGCAGGCCCTCGACGTGAGCAAGCATCTCCTTGTGGCTCTCTTTCGAATGCTCGGGCTTGTCGATGCGTACAATCTCAATCTTCGAGAACTCGTGCAGACGGTTCAGGCCGCGCACATCCTTGCCGTAACTGCCAGCTTCGCGGCGGAAGCACTCAGTATAGGCGCAGTTCTTGATGGGCAGCTTGTCCTCGTCGAGAATGACGTCGCGGTAGATGTTCGTAACAGGCACCTCAGCGGTAGGGATGAGATAGAAATCGTCCACCTCGCAGTGATACATCTGTCCCTCCTTATCGGGCAGCTGACCAGTGCCGTAGCCCGAGGCAGCGTTGACAACAGTGGGCGGCATAATCTCGGTGTAGCCACTGGCACGGGCCTCGTCGAGGAAGAAGTTGATGAGGGCGCGCTGCAGCTGAGCACCCTTACCGATGTAGACGGGGAATCCGGCACCGGTAATCTTCACGCCGAGGTCAAAGTCAATCAGATTGTATTTCTTGGCAAGCTCCCAATGGGGAAGCGGATTATCAATACCCAATGTGGGGTTAACGTCCCAGTTGCCTACGGTGTCGGTCTCTGTGCACTCTTTCAAGTTACTCTTCACCACGCGGTTGTCGGCAGCCTCACGGCCTTCGGGAACCTCGTCGTAGGGGATGTTAGGAATCTGGCAGAGCAGGCGGTTCATTTCCTCCTGTGCCTTGTTCATCTGCTCCTCCAACTGCTTCGAGCTTTCCTTCAGAGCGCTCACGGTCTGCTTGGCTTGCTCGGCCTCTTCGCGTTTGCCCTCCTTCATCAATCGGCCTATCTGCCCTGATTGCTGCTTCTGCTCGTTCAAGTTCTTGTCTAACTGTTGCTGAGCATCACGGCGCTGGCGGTCAATGGCCAGTACCTCGTTGATGGCTTCACGTGCACCCTGAAAGTGCTTCTTCTCCAAGCCGCTAATAACGCGCTCGGTTTGCTCGGTAATAAGTTTGAGTGTTAACATCTCTGATATTTACGATTTACGGATTTACGATTTACGGATTTACGATTAGGCCTGCAAAGTTACTACATTTCGGCGATTGCAGCAAGAAATCGGCCTATTTTCTTTTGACAAACGTCAGCGTGGTGGGCAGTTTGCGCCAGCTCTTCTTCTCTGGCACTTTCAGCGTAGAGCCGCTGTTCTGGCGCAGGGTGTAGACAGAGTCATTGACGCAGGTAAGGGTAGCAGTAAGGTCTTCACTGCCATAGTCGTTGGTAATCTCCAGCTCCGCCTTGTCGCCGTCAATCTTGAAGTCGGTGATGATCCAGCAATAGTTATTGCCCTCTTTGGCCAGAAAGCCAGGCAAAGGGCCGAAAAGCTCTTGCCAGCTGATGACGACGTCCTGCTCGTAGAAGTTGATGCGCATGAAAACATTGTATTCATTATTAAACAAATACGCACGGAATGGCTCTTCGACTTGCTGCTGCGCCTTTATACCCAGCACGCCCATAAGCATGATAACGGCAATGACAATTCTCTTCTTCATTTTTCTCTAAGTAATGCCCTTGATTTTCGGCTGCAAAATTAGACAAAAATTCCGAATTACACTTATACTGCAATAAAAAAAAGCAGCAAAAAAAACTCCGAATCGCTTTTGGCAATTCGGAGTTATTCCTACTTATGTCTGTATATCGTCAGATGTGCTACTTATTACTTATGGCTTTGTGCCAAAAAACTTTCCGTCGCACTCTGCATAGGTAACGCTTTTTACTCCAGCAACACTAAAGTATTTCTCCAAGTTACCATAGAGAAGGACTTGCTTGCCAAGGAAAGAAGGATTATCCTTCAGATTCAGGCCAGTGCGGACAGGATTGTTAGGCAGCTGTACGGGAACGCACTTGCTAACGTCTGTTTCATTCGAAGCATCAGCAATCAGGAGGTTGGTGTTTGATGTCACACCCTCGTTGGAGAATCTGGCTCCGTCTGCAAGCGTTTTTCCGTCAACATAACCAACTATATATGCTTTTACATATACATTGTTAGTGGGGGCCGTTGTTCCCTTGGCAATAACAGCTGAAACACTGTATGGCTTACTATAGGAGCCCTCGGCAGTCACAGGCTGGCCATCGTCGCCGCCACCTTGATTGTTGCTGTCGGGCTCGATACTGACGAAGTAGGCGTTCACCACCTCAATCTTGTCATTAGCGGCATAGTAGCCACGATTGCCAATGATGGTGATAACGCTGCCTTCGGTAATGCCCTTGGCTGCTACGAGTTCTTGGAACTTCTGCTTCTCGCCGCCCTTTTCTGACAGCAAGCCATAGACATAGACGGAGCCGGTTTCATCAACCAGGTCGAAGTTACCGTACTTGTCGCCTGCCTTCAAGTTAGTGACCTTGCCCTTGAGCTGATACCACACGTCGTTGCTCACTGCAGCTGCATTGAACTGTGCCACAGTAACGGACGTCATCTCGTCGCCACCAGTCTGTGGCTCGGGATTATCGTCGCCTGCCTCGATACTAACGAAGTAGGCATTCACCACCTCAATCTTGTCATTAGCGGCATAGTAGCCACGATTGCCAATGATGGTGATAACGCTGCCTTCGGTAATGCCCTTGGCTGCTACGAGTTCTTGGAACTTCTGTTTCTCACCGCCCTTTTCTGACAGCAGGCCATAGACATAGACGGAGCCGGTTTCATCAACCAAGTCAAAGTTGCCGTACTTGTCGCCTGCCTTCAAGTTAGTGACCTTGCCTTTGAGCTCATACCAAACGTCATTGCTTACAGCTGCTGCGTTGAATTGCGCAATGGTAACCTTCTGTACCTCTCCACCAGGATTTGGATCAGGATTACCAGCCTCGATACTGACGAAGTAGGCGTTTAGCACCTCAATCTTGTCATTAGCGGCATAGTAGCCACGATTGCCGATGATGGTGATAACACTGCCTTCGGTAATGCCCTTGGCTGCTACGAGTTCTTGGAACTTCTGCTTCTCACCGCCCTTTTCTGACAGCAGGCCATAGACATAGACGGAGCCGGTTTCATCAACCAAGTCAAAGTTGCCGTACTTGTCGCCTGCCTTCAAGTTAGTGACCTTGCCCTTGAGCTCATACCACACGTCATTACTTACAGCTGCTGCGTTAAATTGCGCAATGGTAACCTTCTGGACCTCGCCACTAGGATTAGTATTCTCTCCTGAGTTGGCCACACCAGCTTCCATCTTGAAGTTCTTCAGCTCCCATGTGGTTGAGGCGTTCTCGGGAGCCTTAAACCAGAAGGCGACATGAACGTTTTCCTTGCCTGCCAATTCCTGCGGCAGCTGAATCTCGCCCGAGGGATAGAGCGTCCAGTCGGTAAACTTAGAAGCTTCTGGTGTAAATGGAACTGGTATCCATGTAGCGTTTTCAAAATTGGTGCCATCGTAGTTGTTGGAGGCATAAATCTTATGATAGGCCTCCCAACCCGACACGTTGTTGGTGTACTTGAGGGTATAATCGAATGAAATCTTTACGCTGTCGGCGTCTGTCGTGTTAATGGCGGGTGAGACTAGCCATCCCTCTACGGCACGGTTGGACTTTGCGTCGGCGCCATCCCACTTCTGATAGCCAGTTGCCTGAACATAAGAGCTACCCTGAGACCACGGCTGGTCAGCAGTAACACCGACAAGAGCCCAGCCAGTGTTCAAGTTAGCAGATTCATACGGCAGTACAGCCTCGTCGCCACCAGGATTCGGATTGTCTCCGGAATTAGCCTGGCCCGATTCAATCTTGAAATTCTGCAGTTCCCAAGTGGTTGAAGCATTCTCGGGTGCCTTGAACCAGAATGCGACGAACACGCTCTCCTTGCCTGCCATTTCCTGAGGCAACTGAATCTCGCCAGAGGAATAGAGCGTCCAGTCGCTATAGGGAGATGCTACGGGAGTAAAAGGCACAGGTATCCATGTAGCAGTCTCGAAATTCCTGCCATCGTAGTCGTTGGAGACATAAATCTTGTGATAATCCTCCCAACCAGATACGTTGTTGGTGTACTTAATGGTGTAATCGAATGAAATCTTTACGCTGTCGGCACCAGTCGTGTTGATGGTAGGCGAGACAAGCCATCCCTCCACGGCACGGTTGGACTTCTGGTCTGCGCCGTCCCACTTTTGATAGCCAGTTGCCTGAACGTAAGATTTTCCCGTAGTCCACGGCTGGCCTTCCGTTACGGAAACAAGCGACCAACCAGTGCTCATGTTCACAGACGAATACGGCAATAATCCAGCCTCGCCCGAATTACCATTGCCTGAATTCTGAGGCTTGCCGTATGGCTCAGGCACGTCCTCACAGGCCGTAAATGTCATGGCCGCCATGGCCACAAGCATCAATTTGCAGAATAGTTTTTTCATATCTATTTACTTTTTAACTTTTTAACCTTTTAACTCATTAACCTTATTCCAACACCTCAATGTCGCTTTCCTGACGAATAAGTATCTGCCAGGTGTTGTTGAAGCGTGTAGCAATGCCGGTGATGTTGCACTTCTTCGGCTTCTTATTCACCTCGTCATAAGGAAGCTTAACGGCTGCAAAACGAGCATAGGTGCTGGTACGGATGACAACGCTAGACGTCTCACCATTGATTTTAATGTTGCGGTTGACGTTTTTATTAACACCGTCGTCAGGAGCAAAAGTACTCGTACCATCAGCCTCTGTGAAGGTGACATCCCTGAGGATAACCAGCTTTCCACAGTTGGCGTTCATACTCAAATTCTCGTCAAATTCCATGGGGATGGTTTTCGACGGGTCGGGCGTGCCCACAATCTTTAAATGGCTCTGGAAGATGTCCTTACTCATACGGCCAATGCTGTTGCCGTTGTAGGGCTGCCCTATCTCAGGCTGCATACGATAGCCGCCTATGTACAGGTCTTTCAAGTCGATAATGATTTCCTGTCCGAGGGCTAGGTAGCCACTCAATCCATTTTGGTTAACGGCAACGATAATACCTCCGGTAGCATCCTCCATGGAGAACTGCTTGTAGAGATTACCGCCTACGTCATTTCCGGTAACACGTCCACGTATTTTTATATCCTCTGTTATCTGCTTATTCTCGTCGGTCGACGCAAAGACATTGGGATAGCGTGCTTTCAGCTCTGCAATGGTAATAATGTTCTCCTCGCTGATGCTGTTGTTGCCATAGGGAATGTTCATCGGCTCTTCCCAGTCTTTCTGGCAAGAAACGCAGAGCGCACCGAAGAGACAGAGGACGCTGAGGACAAGGCTCTTTGAATATTTCATAATCATAATCTTCAACTATTTAACTTTTATACCTTTCAACCTTTTCACTTAGAAGTAGTAAGTGGCCATCAGCATACCATTGATACCGTTAGCGTAGAATTTGTAAGGGCTTCTCTGGAAGGAGTAGTTACGTATGGTAGCTCCAGTCTCGTCAATGTCGATACGACTCTGTTCACGTCCTCCCGTGACTATATCCATGTTGTTAAGGATATTGGTAAGCATGAGGTTGAATCCGATGCGGCGTCCCTGGCTGAGGCGGAATTGGCGTCCGATGCTAGCATCGAGCATAAATCCGCCATGCCCCTTTGCCTGACCAGGAATGTTAGGCAGATTGTCGTTCCTTGGGTTACCTTCAGCGTCGTATTTACCAATCTGATTGAGGAGATAATTGTACATTCGTGTGACAGGCGAATAGTAGAGATAAATGCGGTCGTAGTAGTTACCGATGAGGTCGATGTACCATCCATTGGCATGGTAGCTCAGGTCGAGACTAAAGGCGCTAAGCGGTGTATTGCCCTCTCTCATATCCTTGTTCAAACATCTGTCTGTGTACTCACGTCCGTTGCTGGCCTGTACATAGCTCAGGTCAGCATTATTGGCATATTTAGCTTCGCTGACTACGGCTAACGCCTTAACGTTCAGCCAGTCGGTAGCCTTGAAGTTCAGGCCCAATTCAGCACCATAGTATTCTTTCTCAATGCCAGTTAATGAAACATAGGTGAAAGAGTTCTGGTTGTCCATATAGAACATGCTCTGCTCTGTGACATCCTTTAGCTTGCTGTAGTATGCGTTCAGGTTCAGTTTCACAAGCGAAGTCTTCATCTGATAGCCCACCTCTGCACTGAGCACTTTTTCGTTCTTCAGGTCACGCACGAAATTGTTGTTCATCTGCTCAGCCTGGAAAGAGGTACGTGCAGTAGGTGCCTTCTGCTCATAGCCTCCGCCAAGCATGAATGCATGTCCTTTACCCAAGTTAAAGTGCACACCGGCCTTGGCGCCACCATCGAGGAATTTCGCCGTATTGCTTTTTCCGTAGGAATTGTCCACCCACTTCTTCATTTCCTCGTCATAGAAATAGGCCAAGCCGTTACGCATATTACCTTCACGCTGCATCGTTGTACCAGCGACGCGTCCGTTGACAAAGATGTGGGCGCGGCTCAAGTCTATGGTGTAACCTGCCCAAAGCTGTGCCTTGTTCACGAAGATATTATAGTCATAGCCGAAGCGGTCGCCCTCCTTGACGGACTTATTGGGGCTGTTCATATCGTACTGAGCCTCGTTGCTGCTATTACCGAAGTCCTTAAGAACGTAGGTATTGACGTTATGGTATGACCAGGCACCCAGCAAATCGTCCATGGTCTGATAGTGCATGCCCTTGTTAGTCGAGAGCTGTAAGCCTCCGTGCAGCTGTGAGTTCTTCGTCAGCTGTTTGTCGAGATACGTAGAGAATGAGAGCGACAGCTGGTCGTCATGGTAGCGCTGCAAATAGAACATAGCGTCAACTCCCTGATAGTTGGCCATACGGTTAGCGTAGTAGAGTTTATCCCACTGCACCTGACGGTTTTCCTTTGACGCGGTAAAATAGTTGTATGCAGCCTGCCAGTTAGTCACTGCGATATCATCATGGTCGCCCGTGGATGCATCCCATACACCATAATATGCGCTGGGCATTCCAGAATAGTAATCCGGGGCAGGATTTGATGCATTATTGTAGTTCAGTCGGCTGGAGCTGTACATCGCATATTTGCCCAATAGCGATGTAACGAGCCTTGTGTCGTTGTCGATGTTCCAGTCCCATGTGAACAGGGCAGCGGGTGCAAAGTCCTTCACGATGCGCGAGTTTCTTTTCTTACCGTCCTGATATCCCCATGCTGAATTATACAGGCGGTCGTTGGCCATCCAGTACATCTCGTCGGTCGAGGCAGTTTGCGTACCGCGCTCTGTGGGGTTACCGAAGGTGACCAGCGAAAGCGCGTGCTGGTCGTTCAGTCTTTTCTCGGCACCAAGGAAATAGCTCAGTGAGTTATAGGACGTTCCCTCGACAAAACCAATGCCATCGCCCCAGCGATAGGTGAGGCTTCCTGTGATGGCCCATCCGTTCTCCATCAAGCCCGTGTTGTAGGTGTACATCGCGCGCATGTTGTAGTTTCGATTAGCGGCGGCCAGGCTAGCCCTCTGTCCTGTCGCGAAGCTTGACGGACGGAAATTGTAGTTGCCGGCCCCACCCATGCTGCTTGTAGCAAAGGTATTGTCCTCAAAGGGTA
>JAILAA010000003.1 GCA_024681875.1 Prevotella sp. | reverse complement strand
AGTTGTGGTTTGATGTAGGAAAAGATAGACATACAGCAACAACAATAATCTACAACACTAATTTCAGTTGTGGTTTGATGTAGGAAAAGATAGACATACAGCTCACCCAAGATACTCGGCATGAGCCTGACGGTTGTGGTTTGATGTAGGAAAAGATAGACATACAGCCATTTAGCGCGAAGCGCGCAAATACTCGAAGTTGTGGTTTGATGTAGGAAAAGATAGACATACAGCTTTCTAACCTTTTTTCAAAACGTTTTCAAAGTTGTGGTTTGATGTAGGAAAAGATAGACATACAGCTAGAGTAACGATATACTACCTTGTCTTCGCGTTGTGGTTTGATGTAGGAAAAGATAGACATACAGCGAAAACTGCTAAAATCTGAATCGTTTTAGAGTTGTGGTTTGATGTAGGAAAAGATAGACATACAGCCCAGCCGCACAATTTGGCTTTGTTCGTTTGTTGTGGTTTGATGTAGGAAAAGATAGACATACAGCAAAAATATAAAAGAAAAGAAAACAAGCAAGTTGTGGTTTGATGTAGGAAAAGATAGACATACAGCGAAGCAAAAGCAAAAAGCGCATCAAAGGAGTTGTGGTTTGATGTAGGAAAAGATAGACATACAGCGTTTCGGAAAGATTCAGGAAGAGCACCCAGTTGTGGTTTGATGTAGGAAAAGATAGACATACAGCAGAAGCAGACTGAGAAGAAGCTAAACCACCGTCGCTAATTATCTGACTACAAATCTCAAACTTGAATCAGGTATCAGCTTTTTGCCTCAATAGCTGGGGGGGAACGTTTCGTTCACCATTGTGGCACCCTCCCGTATTGGGAGAGTGCTTTAGAACACGTTGACGAGGATGACGTAACGTCTGACCGACGAGGGGATTGAAAATACCGTCTGCACATGAAGCTGACACCTCACATGAGGTGGTCAGTTTCCGACTATCGGCAGGAAAGGGTTACCGAAAAAAGCTGAATACCCTCTGTTTGGTATCCGGAATGCCACAAAATAGCGATTGTGGAAGTCTGATAATCGCCGTACCTTTGCACCCAGATTCTTTAATGGGTATATAAGGTATGAAGATTGTTCAGAAAATACAGTTTGTTGCATTTGCTTTTGCCATTGTTTTCCAATACGTTGCGTCGGCTGCCCCCATTAGTGGTAAGGTGGCCGACGACGACCTCTACGATGACTGGAAGGCTGAGCAGCCCAACGACAAGCGCCTGGCCGAAACCTACTTCATCGAGCTGAAGAACCCCGAGACAGGCCTCACCCACCACTACTATTCACCCATCTACACACCCATCAACGGCAAGGGCGTAGACCAGAGCTACGACGATGCCGAGAACCTCGAGATCAAGCAGAACAGCGTTGACCGCATCGAGATCCGCTATGCCGAGGTGCTGCTCACCAAGGCTGAGGCCCTTGTCCAGCTGGGTCGCAACAGCGAGGCTGCCGAGCCCTTCAACCAGCTGCGCCGTCGTGCAGGTATCGAAGAAGTCAGCGCTCCCACCTTCGACCAGATCAAGCGTGAGTGGGACTACGAGTTCACCTACGAGCAGTTCTCCGTGCTGAACAGCTACCGCTGGAAGGACCTCATCTCCAGTGTGCAGCAGGTGAAGAACTACAAGCACTTCGCCGACGACTGGAAGACGAAGCAGACCTTCACCTCCGACCAGGAGGCCTACTTCCAGAAGGTGCACAACCACCTTGTGGCTAAGTATAACAACGTCCGCGGCAAGCACTACCGCCAGCCCATCCCCACAGGCCTGCATGGCGAGGACCTCGGCATCGCCCAGAACCCCGGATATTGATTCTCGACCGCGGATTTACTGAGAGCACTCGTGGTCTTCGACAAATCTAACGGATTTTACGGATTGCAAAGGCCGAAGGCCTGACGCGACCACAGCAGGGGTGAAGCCCCTGCATAGGATGACCGCAAACAAAATAAACCCCGACGGGGTGACAGAATGACCGCTGCTGGCTCTGTCGCCCCGTCGGGGCTCCCGCTGGATTTATTGTCCGCCTAACAGGGGTTCCGCTTCGCTCCACCGCCTGCCTATATTCTAAAGTCCCTTCGGGACATTAATTCACCACTTGCCTGTGGTCTTCTCCGGCCTCCGGCCTTCTATCGCTTCAAATCCTCGGCCACCCACAGCACCCACTCGTCGATGTTGTCGGTGAGGCGCTTGGGATATGGGAGGATGATGTGGATGTCCGGTTCTATGCCGTTCTTGCCAAAGACGTGATGGCGGAGAAACTCAAACCGCTCCACGCAGGTGGGATAGGTCAGATAAATGTCAGCATTGGGAAGCTTTGTGTAGTAAACGTTGCCCGTGAGGTCTGCGCCGTATGTCCTTTCCTTGCCATAGACTTTCGCGCGGTTGCTAACCCCCTTGACGTTATAGGAAATCAAGCCTTCTCCTGCGCTGCATGTGCCGTTGTCGACAATGATAGCTGCTCGTTTGGGCAGAGGCAGGGAAGTGACTTCACTTGCGTCAACCGATGTCCATAGCTGAAACTCGTTCTTTCCCAAACTATCCTTGCATTGCGTGAGGAAATCCTTGAAGTACGAATTGTCGGGTTCCATAGATAAGGCATATTCCCAAAAGCCTTGATTGTGTTTTGTGTTGCGGAAGAAATTATCAATAGTCCCCTCTCGCCGATGGTCAACGAGCATATCAATAAAGGGATTCCAGATGTCGGTACTGCCTCCTTCATTTCCTCTCACGTCGATAATCAGATATTCGCAGCCCGATGCCTGAAAGTCTTTGGCCGCCTGCTCTACCCACTCGTTTGTGGGATTCTTGCCTACGCACGATGGCACACGCACCAGCCACGTCTGCTCATCCACCTTGCATGAAACGGGCTGCGGATTGTATTCCATCATCTTCGAGTAGTCGATGTGAACAGGCTGCTCGTAGCTCTCCCATAACGTCGTGTTATTGAGTTGATAGTGCGTGTCGAAGTTCTTGTAGAACCAGATGGCGTATTCGCAAGCAGCCTTCTCTATGCCCGCCTTGCCCTTGGCAACCTGTTTCCTCAGCCTCTTCTTCAGCGTCTCGTATTTTTTTCGATACCCCTGCTCCATGATAACAGGAAAAGCGGCATAGTTCTCCTCCGTAAAGATAGTCAGATAGTCGTAGTCCTCAAGATTCCGCTGAATGCTGTCGGGAACGGCGGCATTTGCTACGAGAGTAAAGAGGGCGAGTAATACGGTGAAAAATATCTTGTTCATGATTTATCTGTTTATGATAATGAGCGGACAGTCCCCGTGTCTGTCGGTCTATCCGCTCATTGTCTTTTAGCTATTTAGTTTGTTAAGCAGCTCGTTATATGTCAGAATTGGTATGCCAGCATGTTCTTTGAGGTCTGTCAGGTCACGGTCGCCGCTGACAATGTAATCCACGGGGACACTTTCGGCCATCGACAGGAGATAGAGGTCTTTCGGGTCGCGGATATCTGACTTGGCTTCAACGGTGATGTCGGTAACGAAGCAGACATCATAAACCATTTCGAAGAAGTAGTAGCGCGTCTCGGAAGAGATGAGTTTATCGAACTTCGGACGAGCAATGACTTTGCGGATTTCGTCGAGTTCCTGTTCGCTGATATATACCTCCACGTCGTGGCGACACAGCACATCGGCCAGCGACGAGAGTCGCTTGCCAATCATGAACGAAATCCACAGGTTACTGTCAAAAAGGATTTTCATAGACCTTGGCGAACAGCGTTGATTTCAGCCTGAATTTCCTCGTCGGTCATCTGCGGGGTCTTCGAGCAGGAATTGACGAATCGCTCAACGGACGTGCGGCGCTTGCGCATTGTCCAACCCATGCGCTGAGCCAATGTCTCGATGAAAGCCGCATCCTGAACAGGAACTGACAATACTAAATCTTCCATAACTCTTCTGTTTAATCGGTTTGATGCCGCAAAGATAAGCATATTTTTGCAAAGTTATTCTCTTTTTGGCGTTAAAAGTCGCGAGAAACGTGCGAAAAGGAGGGCTATGCCAAACGTTTGGTATGCGAAATGCCACGAAAAGGCGATTGTGTACCTCATAGAAACCCACTACCTTTGCACTCGTATTTCAAACTAATATAAAAGTAAGGATATGAAAAAGGTAATGAGATTGTTTTTCGCAGCGGCGGTCCTGGTGGGACTGGCATCCTGCAACTCGAACGATGATTTGGGTAGTCAGGCGATTGAGATTCCTGGCATCACGATAGACGGTGACGTGGATTGCTGCTCGGCAGAGGAGGCACTGCAGGTGTATAACTTCCTGAAGACGGTGAAGATTATACCTGAGTTGTCGACGACGGTAGATGGGAAGTACAACGTGTTTGCGTACTCGCGCAACGGGTCGTTCCACACGGGATACAACGAGATTTTCTTTGTGGCTACGAAGAAAAAGAATGGCAACTACATCAAAGACTTTGACGTGACGAGCGTGACGCCGCTGATGCTGATGGTGAAGATGAACATGAAGCACAGTACACCCGTGGGCCCCAGTGTGGAGACGTTTGACGAGAAGCGTCTGGCGGTGAAGCGCGGCTGGGTGTCGTTCGTGATGAACACCAGCGACGCTGGCTCGTGGACGCTGGGGTACAACGTGAGCTTGCTGGGCAGCAACGGTGGCATCGAGGCAGCTGACATCACGGTTGACGCACTGCCTGGCGGTCAGGCATGGCTGAAGTCGTTTAAGGCGGGCGAAGACACATATTATCTCTCGCTGGTGAATCCCACCGACTGGCAGACGGGTAAAAATACCATCACCGCCTATGTGTCGAAGAAGAATACGCCCGCCACAACGCCTTATGGCCTGGCGCAGGAGCAGTTTACCATCGAGATTGACCCACGCATGCCCGACATGGGCAACCATACGTCGCCCGACAACGAGAGCCTGACAAAGCAGGCCGATGGCAGCTATCAGGGCACGGTGAGCCTGACGATGACCGGCCGATGGCGCATACACCTGACGGTGAAGGACGTACAGGGCAACGTAGTGGCTGGCGGCGATGACCTCAGCGATGGCTATAGCTCGCTGTACTGGGAAACAACGATTTAATTAGAGGTAAGAAGTTAGAGGTCAGAGGTAAGAAATACGCTGGAAACTGTTTTGTTATCAACCATACTTTTGTCTGACACGGTGGCCACCGACAGGGCGATGAACCTTGATGAGGTGGTCATCGTTTCGGAAGCAGGGCGAGGACGGAAACGCTCGGCGAAGGGACAGGTGGCCAGCATCGATGAACACTTGAGCGAACTGAAGAATGTGAGCCTCGTACGCCGAGGCTCGTATGCTTGGGAGCCGGTGGTGAACAACATGCAGACGGAGCGCCTGTCGACGACCATCGACGGCATGAAGATTTTTTATGCTTGCACGGACAAGATGGACCCCGTGACTTCGTATGTAGAGAGCGGCAACCTGCAGAGCATCAGCCTGAACAGCGGGCTCGACGGCAATCCGCAAGCCACGGGCAATATCGGCGGCAGTCTGGATTTGAAGTTGCGTAAGGCGGGCTTCGACGGCGATGCGTTTCACGCCAGCGCCTCGGCTGGTCATGAGTGGAACGGCCACGTGCAGGTGTATGGTGCCGATGCGGCGCTGAGCAGTCACAGGACCTACCTGAATGCGGGCGCCTTCTATCGACATGCCGACAACTACCAGGTGGGTGGTGGCGACGAGCTGCACTTTTCTCAGTTCCAGAAGGTGAACGTTTTTTCTAACGTGGGACTTCGGTTTCCCTCCTTCGGGGGGACGGAAGGGGGGCTTGATATGTTGGAGGCGACGTTTATCTTCGACCGTGCCACCGACGTGGGCTATCCGGCCCTGAACATGGACGTGGCGAAGGCTGAGGGACTCATCACGTCGCTGGCGTTCAAGCACCTCTTTCGCAATGCCAGTTGGGAGACGAAGGCCTACTACAACCATATCACCCACGAGATGGACGACACGAAGCGTCCTGACGTGCAGATCCACATGGACATGCCCGGCAAGAGTTGGACAGCGGGTGTGTATAGCTTGCTGACGACAAGTATCTCTCCCTCGGGGGGACGGAAGGGGAGCCACGACGTGGCGCTGAACTACGACCTGTACTACAACCGTCTGTTTGCCGACATGACGATGTACCCTGGCGGCGCAGCTCCGATGTATATGGTGACGTGGCCCGACGTGGGTACGCTGAACACGGGTGTGGCTGTGACCGACAACATCAGGTTTTCCTCCTCAGGAGGGACGGGAAGGGGGCTTCGCAACCAGTCGCTGCGATTGTCAGCCAAGGTGGCGTGGCAGCAGCAGCGCCTGAACAACGAGGAGGGCTATCATGCCCTGAAGGTCTTCTTTCCAGGCATGACCGATGTGTATCACCAGACAACGGGTCGCATAGCCGCCAATTATCAGTTCATAGTTCATAATTCACAGTTCATAGTTGGTGCCGGTTGGGGCAGTCGTGCGCCTACGGTAACAGAGGCCTACGGCTACTATCTGAACAACACGTTCGACCAGTATGACTACATCGGCAATCCCTCGCTGAAAAACGAGTCGGCGGTGGAGTTGAACGGCGCAGCCAAATGGTCAGTGTTCAATGGTCAATGTTCAATAGCTCTTGACGGTAACGTATTCCTCTTTTCGAACTACATCATCGGTCAGTTCGAGACGCGTCTAAGTCCGATGACCGTTGGTGCCGAGGGGGTGAAGGTGTATGGCAACATCAGTCACGCCACCATTGCCAACGCCTCGTTGTCGTGGGATTGGCAGATAACGAAACACCTGCAATGGAACAGAAAGGTGAGCTACAGCAGCGGTCGCGATGCCGACGGTGATCCTCTGCCGCTTATCTCGCCCATCAGTTGGCAGTCGGATTGGATCTACCGGCACCAGCGCTTTCAAGCACAAGTCACCATGAAAGGCAACGCTCGACAGAGCCATCATGGCGAGAAATACGGCGAGACAGCGGCAAAGGCTTGGTCGATTGTCAACCTCGCTGCGCAATATCAGTTCATAGTTCATAGTTCACAGTTTATAGTTAGGGCGGGCGTTGAAAATCTCTTCGACAAGCAATACGCCACTTATGCCGACTGGAACCACATCCCTCAGAAAGGACGCAATATTTACATGAATTTGACGTTTGAGTTATAAAAAGATTCAACTGAACAACCCCACCCCTGCAGCAGGGGGAGGGGAGCGCCATGCGGGGTTCCATGACCCCACCCCTGCCCCTCCCCTGCAGCAGGGGAGGGGAGCGCCATGCGGGGTGCTCGATCGGAGGAATTCTACGCGAGGCGAATTGGTTGAGTAAACACACAAGATATGAAAAAGACGATGATATGGATGGGGGCACTCGTGGTGGGTGCCGTGTTGGGCCTGCTTGGATTAGGGTGGCTCAACGATGTGATGGACTTTGTAGCGACGGTCTATACCCGCCTGTTCCAGCTGCTGGCGGTGCCGACGATTGTGCTGGCAGTCATCACGACATTTGCCACTTTTGGCTCGAAAGGATCGGGGAAAATCTTTGGACGGACCTTGGTTTATACACTGCTCACCACCTTTGCAGCCGCTGCCGTGGGAGCATTGCTGTATGTGGTGGTGGCCCCAGGCAATCTGCCTGCAGAAGCCATCATCAGCAGTACTCAGCCCATTCCCGCTGATGCGCCTACCCGTAGCCTTTCGGACGTCAGCCCTCAGACATCATTCTATGATCATATATTGAACGTCATCCACAACAATATCGTTAAGCCGTTTCTTGAAGGTAACGTACTGTCGTTGTTGCTATTAGCTTTTGCCGTAGGAATCGGCCTTTCGAAGTTGCCGGATTCAGAGAACAAGGCTGTCGTTGTAAAAGGCTTGCTGGGTTTGCAGGACTTGCTCTTTCTGTTGATTCGAGGATTGATCTGGACACTCCCCCTTGGTATCGTGGCTTTCTCCGCCCAACTCTCGGCACAGGTCAGCGCAGGTGTCGTGGCTGACTCGATAGGCAAGTACGTCCTCGTGGTATTGGGCGGCAACGTGATACAGTTTTTCATCGTCCTGCCGCTGTTCCTGACAGCTCGCGGTTTGAATCCCATCCACGTCTTAAGCAAGATGATGCCTGCCGTACTGATGGCCCTCTTCACGAAGAGCAGCGCCGCTACATTGCCTGTCACGATGGAATCGGCCGAGAATCGCTTGGGTGTCCGCAAAGACATCGCCCGCTTCGTGCTGCCCATCTGCACCACCATCAATATGAACGGTTGCGCCGCCTTCATCCTTGTCACCTCGCTCTTCGTGATGCAAAATGGAGGCACGCCTCTCACCCTTGGCACCATCCTCCTGTGGCTCCTTATCTCCGTTGTCTCCGCAGTGGGCAATGCTGGCGTCCCTATGGGTTGTTTCTTCCTGACGCTCTCTCTGATGTCGGGCATCGGTGCGCCAGTCGCTGTCCTCGGCATCATCCTGCCCATCTATACCATTATCGACATGGTGGAAACAGCCGAAAACGTATGGTCCGACTCCTGCGTCTGTGCGATGACAAATAACGATTTGTAGTGATTCTCTACAAGCAGATGTGTCAGGCGATGATAGAAAAGGACATTGAGAAACTCTTCGTCCTTGCCCCAGCGCTCCCATGCTGATTGCATAAAAATAGCCCAAGGCGATAACCTTGAGCTATGAATAGTTTTGCTTATCAGAAGTCTTTACTTTCCGTCGTATCCCCAGCGCACATAGTTGGCGCCGTGAACGAAGCCGGCTCCGAAGGCGGTCATAATCATGTTGTCGCCCTTGCGCAGCTTCGGCTCATATTCCCATAGAGCCAGGGGAATAGTGGCTGCTGAGGTATTGCCAAAGTGCTCGATGTTCACCATCACCTTCTCCATGGGCAGCTCCAGACGCTTGGCCACGGCCTCGATGATGCGCATGTTGGCCTGGTGCGGAATGATCCACTGGATGTTGTCTTTCGTCAGTCCGTTGCGCTCGGCTATGAGTGCGCTGTCTGCAGACATGTTGGTGACGGCATAGCGGAACACGGTGCGACCCTCCTGATAGGTGAAGTGCATACGGTGGTCAACGGTGAAGTGGCTGGCGGGGCTGACGCTTCCTCCTGCCTTCATGTGCAGGAAGGGCAGGCCGATGCCGTCTGTGCGCAGGTAGGAGTCCATCAGTCCGACGCCCTCCTCCTCTGTGGCCTCGAGCAGCACGGCTCCTGCGCCGTCGCCGAAGAGCGGACAGGTGGAGCGGTCCTTGTAGTCGGTGGCCGACGACATCTTGTCGGCACCGATGAGGATGATCTTCTTGTATCTTCCACTCTGTATCATCGACGTGGCGACATCGAGTGAATAGATGAATCCGCAGCAGGCTCCACTGAAGTCAAACGCCATAGCGTTCTTCAGTCCAAGTTTGCCAATGACGATGCTGGCCGTCGAAGGGAAGTGATAGTCGGACGTCGATGTGGCCACAATCAGCGCGTCAATCTCGTCGAGGTTCACCCCCGTCTTCTTAACGAGCTGTTTGGCGGCCTTGCGCGCCATATAAGATGTGCCGAGACCCTCTTCGGTGAGGATTCGGCGCTCCTTGATTCCGACACGCGTCATAATCCATTCATCGTTGGTGTCTACCATGCGCGACAGCTCCTCGTTGGTGAGGACGTAGTCGGGCACGTAGCCTCCGATGCCAGTGATGACAGCGTTGATCTTTCCCATTATTCAGCTACTTCTTCGTCCTTCTTGATAGCTACCTTACCGCGATAATAGCCGCATGAAGGGCAAACGGTGTGGTAGATGTAGTAAGCGCCGCAGTTGGGGCATACTGCCAGTGTGGGTGCTACTGCCTTGTCATGTGTGCGACGTTTCGCTGTACGAGTCTTTGACTGTCTTCTTTTAGGATGTGCCATAGTTATTTACTATTTAACGATTTACAATTTACGATTTAATTTTTCAATTCTTTATTTTTAGCAATGCCGCCCACCGCGGGTCGATGTTATCTTGTGCGTCCGCATCGCTGCTTCGGGCAGCCGAGAGCTGTTCAAGCTTCTCGCTCATGGCCACGTTACAATCGCCAGGTTGATGAACGTGACGGATGGGTACCGCCAATGCTATCAACTCATAAATGAGCCACGCCGTGTTTAGTACGGGCCGTGTCTCGTCGATGGTGACAACGTCATCGTCATAAGAGTCTTCCGCTCCCAGCTTCACCGTCGTGTCCAGGTCAGCCTCGATGGGCTGGCGCATGGGTTCCAGACAGCGGTCGCAGGTCACTTCTACTGTGCCCACAGTGCTCAGATGTAGCTCAAAAAAGCCGACGGCCTTGCGTATAGACCCCGACACATGCAACGAGCCACTCTTCAACTGCGCATCTTCGAACAGAGCGAAAAAGCTGTCGTCCAGATTCCATTTCAGCGGTATTTCTTCCGCAGTGAAGGACTTCAAGTCAATCTCAAACTGCTCTAAGCTACACATATACACTCTCTAACGGGGTGCAAAATTACAAACTTTTTTTGTAATACGCACACTTTTTCTGTATTTTTTTCTTTTTTCTCGTTCTGTAGCGCTCTCCTATAAATATAATAATGTGGAAGGAAAGACGTAACAGCCAAGTTTGTCTATCGGGTCAACTGCGTCACCTTCTTCGTGCGGTTGCTGAACTTGACGGAACGGAACGGACGATTGGTGTCAATGAACTGGTAGATCCACTGATACGTGCCGCCCACAACACGAGTAATGTCACTCGGTTCGCCAAGGGCCATGCGTACCTCGTTCTCGGTGAAGCCGATCTTCACCTGTCCCTTCTTGATCAGCGGCAGATTGGCGGCGCGCACGCCCTCCATGTTTTCCGGGTCGCCCTCAAGGAAGAGCTCGTTGAGAACTTCCTCGTTGCCAACAACCTTCGTGTTGGTAGTGGAAACTTGTTTGGTATATGTCTTGCCGTTTTTCTTGTTTTTCAGCGTAAGGGTGACCATGTCGCTTTCACCAATTCTGAACATGTCGGTAATGACGAAGGGCGTCATTTTGTTCACTTTCTGTATCTGTTCTCTATCGTCAAGCATGTCGGTATCGAAGAAAGTGAAGACCGTCTTGCCCACCCATCCACGGAATGCAGGTGCTACTGCCATTCTGTCATTCAGAAGCTGGAAGGAGTTCTGGAAGACGTGGGGCTTGTTGTCGCTCTTTTCGAAGTCCTCGTCGCGCAGCGAGCAGTTGGTGCGGCTGATGGTGACCAGCTGGAAGAATTCCTGTCCCTCGAGTCCGTTCCTGTCGGGCTCCTTGACGACAATCTTCACAGGAAAGTCCCTGGTGCCTACGCCCACTTTGGTAATGGTCATCACGGTGCCGCGCTTGGCATCGCCGATGTCTACGGGCTTGAAGTTGCCGCTTGACACCTCAGTGTCTTGGAAAAGATAGCGTTCCAGCACGCGCACCTGCTTGCCTACGAGGCTGTCAATGGCCGTGTCCACGTCGCCGAGGTAGGCTAAGGCGGGCACGCCGTTCTTGCCATAGCAGTAGTCGTCGAAGGAGAGTGTGGGCACTTCAAAGTAATAGCGCTGTGCAGGATTGTCCTCTAAAGAGAAAATGACCTGCTCGTGCAGCATACCGTTAGGGTTTTCGTGTCCCTCGTAGACCAGGATTGAGTTGGCCAGGCTGCGGGTGCTGACCATGTTGCCAGTCTTGGCGTCGGCAAAGGTGCGCACCACGAGGTCTTTCTGTGTGGGTCTGACCATGAAGCGCATTCCCGGCGTCCAGTCGCACATGCTGATGTGTCTGAAATTGCGGCTGATAAAGTCCTTGCGGCGCTTTTCAGCAATTTCCTCTGGAGAGGCGGCATCTGAGGCGGGGGTAGGGGTAGTAGCCTGGCTCGGCGTCTCCTTGACGTTGCTGGTTACTACGAAATAGTTACTTTTTTCATGCCGGGCTGGAATACCTGTCTGCTGGGCCAGTGCGGTGCTGTCCATCGCGGCAATGGCAAGCATGGCCATCATCATCGTTTTCCTTTTCATGACTGTTATCACGTTTTGATATAAGCACATTGAGGCTGCAAATGTACGATTTTTTTTTGAAATACAAGCCTGTGACAAGAAAAAAATGATGCTACGGTGTTAAAAATAAATGTAAGGCAATAATATTGTTTAAACCGCGACGTGGTCTATAAAATTAGACGACGGAAACCATCATCAAAAAGCGGTGGTCAGAAAGATATCCGAAACTATGACAATTTGACGCAATAGAAACTGCTTTTTCCTCGCTGACAGTCTCTTTGGCATAGCCTTTGCTGTTTGTTCAGTGGCTTATTGCCAAAGAAACAAAGAATCATAACAATTAAAAACAATACAGAATTATGGGAAAGATTATTGGAATTGACTTAGGTACAACCAACAGCTGCGTGTCCGTATTCGAGGGCAACGAGCCGGTTGTGATTGCAAACAGTGAAGGCAAGCGTACCACGCCTTCAGTTGTGGGCTTCGTCGACAGCGGCGAGCGCAAGATTGGCGACCCCGCCAAGCGCCAGGCCATCACGAACCCGAAGAACACCGTCTACAGCATCAAGCGCTTCATGGGCGAGACATGGCAGCAGACGGAGAAAGAGATTTCGCGCGTGCCGTTTAATGTAGTGAACGAGGGCGGATTCCCCCGCGTCGACATCAACGGACGCAAGTACACCCCGCAGGAGATTTCGGCTATGATTCTTCAGAAGATGAAGAAGACTGCCGAGGACTACCTCGGACAGGAGGTGACCGACGCCGTCATCACCGTGCCGGCATACTTCTCCGACTCGCAGCGTCAGGCTACGAAGGAGGCTGGACAGATTGCAGGACTCAACGTACGCCGTATCGTTAACGAGCCCACGGCTGCCGCTCTGGCATATGGTATTGACAAGGCACACAAGGATATGAAGATTGCTGTCTTCGACCTCGGCGGCGGTACCTTCGATATCTCTATCCTCGACTTCGGCGGCGGCGTGTTCGAGGTGCTCAGCACCAATGGCGACACCCACCTCGGCGGCGACGACTTCGACCAGGTCATCATCGACTGGCTGGTACAGGAGTTCAAGAACGATGAGGGTGCCGACCTGAAGCAGGATCCGATGGCTATGCAGCGCCTGAAGGAGGCTGCCGAGAAGGCCAAGATTGAGCTGTCGAGCACTACTTCTACGGAAATCAACCTCCCCTATATCATGCCCGTGGGCGGCGTGCCCAAGCACTTGGTGAAGACCCTCACCCGTGCCAAGTTCGAGCAGCTGGCACACAGCCTCATCCAGGCTTGCCTCATCCCCTGCCAGAACGCCGTGCGTGACGCAGGCATCAGCGTAAACGACATCAACGAGGTCATCCTCGTGGGCGGCTCCAGCCGTATCCCCGCTGTGCAGAAGAAGGTCGAAGAGTTCTTCGGCAAAGTACCCAGCAAGGGCGTCAACCCCGACGAGGTGGTCGCCATCGGCGCCGCCATCCAGGGCGGTGTGCTCACCGGCGAGGTGAAGGACGTGCTGCTGCTCGACGTCACCCCCCTGAGCCTCGGTATCGAGACCCTCGGCGGTGTGATGACCAAGCTCATCGACGCCAACACCACTATCCCCACCAAGAAGAGCCAGGTCTTCAGCACCGCTGCCGACAACCAGCCCGAGGTGGAGATCCATGTGCTGCAGGGCGAGCGTCCTATGGCCAACGACAACAAGACCATCGGCCGCTTCCACCTGGCCGGCATTCCGCCAGCACCGCGTGGAGTACCTCAGATCGAGGTTACCTTCGACATCGATGCCAACGGCATCCTCAATGTCAGCGCCCTCGACAAGGCCACAGGCAAGAGCCAGAACATCCGTATCGAGGCTAGCAGCGGACTCAGCGACGATGAGATTAAGCGTATGAAAGCCGAAGCTGAAGCCCATGCCGCCGACGACAAGCGCATGAAGGAAGAGGCCGACAAAATCAACGAGGCCGACAACATGATCTTCCAGAGCGAGAAGAACCTCAAAGAATACGGCGACAAGATTCCCGCCGACAAGAAGAGCGCCATCGAGAATGCCCTCAACGAGCTGAAGGCAGCCCACAGCGCCCGCAACGTTGGCCAGATCAACGACGCCCTCACCAAAATCAACGCCGCATGGCAGTCCGCCAGCGAGGACATGTACAAAGCCCAGCAGCAGGCCGGCGGTGCCAACCCCGGCGCCGGCTTCGACCCTAACAACATGGGCGGCAACCCCGGCAACCAGGGCAACCCCGGCGGCCAGTCCAGTAACGGCGACGACAACGTCACGGATGTGGACTACGAAGAGGTGAAATAAGATAAACTTCTTGTAACCCCAAAGAGGTGCAGTCATCAGGTTGCACCTCTTTTTTATATTATTACGTCCAACTGCCGCAATGATTTTTGGCCAACTGGCGTAATAAATTTTGGCCAACTGACACAATAAGATGAGAATTGCTTCGTTATTGATGCTGTAAATAACTGAAATATCATGCAGTACAGAAACAGAATTGCCGACAATCTGTTGCAAGAAAGCCTTGAGGCTTCCGGGGCAGTGTTGATACAGGGACCCAAATGGTGTGGTAAAACAACTACTGCCGAACAAATTGCGAGCAGCAGAATCTATATGAATGACCCCGAAGATATGGAGGAAATTATAATCCTTGCATCTACCGCAACACGCAGGCTCCTCGCTGGTTCAACTCCTCGGCTGATTGATGAGTGGCAACTGGCTCCACAGTTGTGGGATGCGATAAGGTTCGAGGTTGACCATAGGGAACAGCACACTGGGCAGTTTATTCTTACCGGTTCGGCAGTTCCTCCCAGTCGCGAAAAGATAAAACATAGTGGTACGGGGCGTTTTACCTGGCTCACAATGCGCACCATGTCGTTGTGGGAATCTGGCGACTCAACAGGAGAGGTGTCGTTACGTTCTTTATTCTCAGGAGAAGAACCTGTCGGTGGTGAGAAGAAGATGGATATAGAGCGGCTGGCCTATCTGATTTGCAGGGGAGGATGGCCGGGTGCGTTGGAGATGACGGAGAAGGCTGCTTTACGGCAGTCCTATAATTATGTAGACGCTGTCGCCAAGAGTGACATGTCCCGGGTAGACGGTGTTACACGGGACGCCAAATCTGTCATGCGGCTGCTTCGGAGTTACGCCAGACACCAAGGTGGTCAAGCAACTGCAAGGATGTTACAAGCCGACATGATGGCCAATGACGGAAGCATGAGTGAAGGAACAATACTGGCTTATTTGAAGGCATTGAACATGATATTCGTTACGGAAGATATGCCAGCATGGAATCCTAATCTGCGAAGCAAGACAGCAATACGCACTTCCGACACTCGCTATTTTACAGACCCTTCGATAGCCACCGCAGCGTTGGGACTTGGCCCAAACGATCTGTTGAATGACCTTAAAACAATGGGGCTGTTGTTCGAGACTATGGCAGTTCGAGACCTCAGGGTCTTTGCTGATGCATTGGATGGACACGTGTATCATTTCAGGGACAAGAACGGCCTTGAATGTGATGCCGTAATTCACTTGCGCAACGGAAAATATGGATTGGTAGAAATCAAACTCGGTGGTGAGAAATTGATAAACGAAGGTGCCAATACATTATGCACTCTTGAGAAGAAGATAGACACCGAACGGATGAATGCACCGGCTTTCAAGATGGTACTTGTCGGTGTTGGGAGATATGCTTATCGTCGTGAAGACGGGGTGTTGGTTGTCCCAATTGGCTGCCTGAAAGATTGACAATTCGCAGGACAACGTCACCGATGTCGACTACGAGGAGGTGAAGTAAAGGGATTCTTTATACATCCAACAGAAAAGGGAGCGCCAAAATTGACGCTCCCTTCGCTTATCTATTTCGCGGGCCATAGCACTTTCTGCCTTCTTGGTGGGTTATATATGCCTTCTTTATGCCTTCTTGATGGCAATGGCAAAAATACTGAAAACATGCTATTTAGTTATTGAATATTATTCTATACTAATACCATAAATAGACCAACTCGAAACGCCATCTTGATCGGGTTCTATGAAGTCTATTTGTCTTATGGAAGATGATATCGGAGGGAAGTACAATGTAAAAGTTACATCTTTCCCATTATATAATGTGTATTTTGGCGATAATGCTATTCCTTCGGCTTCGATTATTCCATGGCGTTGTCCCCCTGCCACAATATAACTATCTTTATTGATTCGACACCATGCCGTGGGTACATTTTTAGCCGCTGGCGGTATTTCTCTCGTTATATTTAATGCGGTATAGTTTTCCGCAACAATAACCTTATTGACCTTTAATCGGGTATCTCCACAGGAGGCAATTGTTGGAGATGTAATAATTTTCAAAACCTTTCCACTCCTAACATGTGACGTTTTTATGCTTGAACATTGTATATAAAATACATAATTCTTCAAAGCTTTAACCTTGCCACTCAATGGAAGCGAGGATACCGTATTTGTGGATGGGTAAATATTATTTAGACCAGATGACTCCATTAAGTTCTTTAGATAAGATGTTTTGATTGCATAACCAACATTTTCTGCTCCGGGCACTCCAGCCACCACAATTCCTATCACATTACCCTTGTTATCAAACATTGGACCACCACTATTGCCAGGTTGGATAGGAGCGGATATTTGATAAGTTGAAATGTCTCCTTGGTAGCCTGTTCGAGAACTGATAAGACCGTTAGTTAATTTAATCTCGTTACCCAATGCTTGTGTCAATGGGTATCCTAAAACAAATACATCTTCGCCAACCTCTGCCATTGAAGTTTTGATACTATACGGCACTTGGCCGAATCCTTTGAATGTGTTGTCTGTTATTTTTATTATAGCAAGATCATTGGTTTTGTCGGTTGCAATGACTTCTGCAATATAGGAACTGAGGAAATCCCCTTTAATTCCTGATATTAGAATCGAATTAGCATCTTTTACAACATGATAATTGGTAACGACATAGCCATTTTTTAGGGCGAAACCTGTTCCCGTCCATTCTTGGGGGTGTTCCTCTTGCTCTTGTTTTTCGAATACGCTTGTCGCTGTGGGATACATCTTCAAATATGATGACTTCTTTTTATCTATTATTACATTCATCATTGCACCATCAAATGTTACGAAAACGCTCTTTTTCTCCATTAATTTATCTGAATCATACCAAAATGCCTTAAATAATCCTAGTGTGGCAGTTTCCTGTAGGCTGGCTTTTACCTCGCCTTCATTCCATTTGTCAGAGTCTGTACTTCTCAGATAAACTAATGCATATTCTCCGTTTTTTTTAATGCAAGCCAATCGAAGTCCATTATCCAAAGATTCATATATACCAACTATGCCGTCATTCTGTGCATCGATGACTGACTTAAGGCTGGATTCAAACAAACCAGTGTGGGGAACTGTTGGAAATGGATTATTGACATAATAGCCGCTAAAGCTATAACCATTTGCGTCTTCAAAAGAGAATGAGGTATATCCTACCGGTGGTACTCCTTCAAAAACCAAAGTATAATTACGAGTTTCTCCAGATGTAACATTCTCCCAACCTCTATAGTAATCAGTATAACAACTTCTATAGTTTTTTACTTTATCGCCATTTTTTAGTCCAATATAATGCATGAAGTAAGAAAAATCGTTAAACATCGGTCTTGGAGAGCAGGCAAGAATGTACATGTACTCCAAGTTTTTGGTAGCCATCAATTGAATCGTAACATAAGTTCTATTTTGTTCTCGATCAATCTCGACAGAATACAGCTTCGCTTTTTGTCCTCCTCGTTCTTGAGACCAAGTGTCATTGAATGTTGTTTTTTGCCCCAAAACAAATATTGGGAATAGGAGTAAAAATAATCCTAATGAAATAAATCGTTTCATAGTGGCTCTTATATAGTTTTATTCTATCGTTATTGAATATTTATCATGGAGATGTTGTGGAAGCGCATATTCATCCATCTGATAGTAGGATATATAAATGGTTGTTTTCATGGCCACAACATCTCCATAATAATCAGTCACGGGTTTTAGTTTTCCTCCTTCGAACTCATAACCCTCATTATTATGACCAGCGTGAACGGACCCGCCATTACCAAAATAGATGGCTACAACACAATCATTCTCCACCCGAACTGCCAATTTATATTGTGCGGTATAACCCGTATGGGAACGATAATCAACACGGGTAACGTAGTCGCCATTACTCAGAACTTGCTGCTGGCTTGGAGTGAACGGCTCATAGTCTATAAAGTAATAGTCTATTTGTGCATTGACCGTTGTAAAACTTGTAAGCAGAGCAATAATCCATAAATATTTTTTCATTTCAATGCTTTCTTTGTTTTGCCTACTCTTTGTAGCAGTTTTCGGCTTCCCTGCTTGTTGTTATGAGCTGGAAGCCGATGTTAAATAAGAGGCATAAAGAAAGGCGCAAATCCTTTCGAAATTAATTGCCGCTTATTCTTAACGTGGGTGGTCTGGAAATACCTTTGTGTAAATAAGTGGGGAAAGAATCCACGCCATTGCGTGAACTATCCGCAATCTTATTTCCACACATTTGTAAATGATTTTCCAGACCGTTTACGTTAAGGAAACAAGAGCTTCAAGCTCAATATGTCTTTGTCTATTTCTACGTTTTATGTCATCATCTTTTTATCAATTTCACGCTGCAAAGATACACATTTATTTCTAAATTCTGAAAATAATTTTATTATATTCAAGAAAAGTTGTATTTTTGCAATGTTTCTTGATTGAAATAAAATGACGTATTTACAGTTTAGAGAACAATGGCGCAAGGTGGGATGTTTCAATATATATCAGCTTCGCGCGTGGCAGGAGGACTTCGACCGCACCAATCTTAGCCGATGGGTGAAGCAGGGCTATTTGCTCAAAATCCGGCAAGATTGGTATGCTTTTAGCGATATTTTGTCCGAACCTGAAGCACCCAGATATATAGCCTACAAGATTTATCAACCATCATACATCAGCCTTCACTCGGCTTTGTCAATCTACGGGATTATTCCCGAGGCCGTATCAAGGATAACGAGTGTTACAACCAACCGCACAACCGCCTACAGTAATGCCTTGGGAGAATTCAGTTATCAATCAATTAAGCCGAATTTATATTTCGGATACAAGCAAATGCCAGTAACTTACGGTGGATTCTATCAGTTGGCATTGCCGGAAAAGGCCATCATGGATCTGCTGTATTTGTATCCAGAGTACAATACCGAGGAGGCTATGCTTGACCTGCGTTTTGACGAGTGGTGGATGCATAACGAGTTAGACAAGGAGCGCCTCTTGGCTTTTGCCGCCCAATGTGGGAAGAAGAGTATTCAAAACAGGGTTGAACTATTATTAAAAACCTATTGCCATGATTGACATAAAATCTCTATTGCCATACTATCCACAAACAATTGCGGAACATGCTGCATTTCACAAGTATATTCTGAAGGAATATATCGAGTTGCTGGCGTTGGAGTTTCTTTCTCAGACACCTTACGCTTCGAAGATTGTTTTCATCGGAGGAACAAATCTGCGCATTATCCATGGTGTCGACCGATTTTCCGAAGACTTGGACTTCGACTGCAAGAATCTTTCGGAAGCAGAGTTTATCAAGATGACAGACAAGTTGGTAGACTATCTCAGGTGTAACGGGTTGCAAGTAGAACTTCGCGACAAAGACAACCCTAAGCTGTCAGCATTCCGTCGCAATATCTATTTCCCCGGATTGCTGTTTGATATGAACCTGACGGGTCATCGCGAGGAACGCTTCCTGATGAAAATTGAAGCACAAGATCAAAACGTTATGTATACACCACAGACGGCTATTGTCAATCGCTGTGGTTTCATGTTTCCTATAACAGTCCCCTCCAAAGAGGTTTTGCTGTCGATGAAACTGTCTGCATTGCTTGCACGCGCCAAAGGAAGAGACTTCTACGACACATTATTTCTCTGGCAACAAGTTGAACCTGACTATATATTTTTGAGTGAACGTAACGGAATAACCACGCCTGATGAATTGAAATCAGCACTATACAACAAACTATCAACAATCGATTTGAAGCAAAAGCAGCGAGATTTCGAGCACCTGTTGTTCAATCCATCTCGCAGCAAACAGATACTGCTTTTTCCGGCTTTTATCGATGGCAAGTTACAATGCAACATCAAATGAATAGAAACTTAGTA
>JAILAA010000192.1 GCA_024681875.1 Prevotella sp. | reverse complement strand
TTCTTGTAGCAGCGGCGGCGCTTGTGCTGCTCGTGCTCAAGATAGGTCCACTGGCTCTGCACTTTGCCGTTGGTCTCCATCTCTACGTGCGTCTCGCCCCAGAGGAAGCCGTGCTTCTGATAGATGGGGATGAGATCGTAGAACAACAGGGCGTTGGCACCCTTCGGACGGTATTCAGGCAGCACGCCAATAAGCAGACAGTCGACGACCTCGGTCTTGTGGAACTTCAGCGCTTTCAGAATGTGCCACCAGCCAAAGGGCCACAGACGGCCGTTGCGGCATTTCTGCAGCGCCTTGGTCAGCGAGGGCAGCGTGATGGCGACGCCCACGACGGGGTGGTCTTCCAAGGAGTGATCCTCGACCAGCGTCAGCATGTTCAGGTCTATCATCTTGAAGTACATCTTGACATACTGGTCTATCTGCTTCTGTGAGATGATGCTGTAGCCGTAGAGGTGGCCGAAGGTGCGGTTGATGACGTCGAACACCTTCTGTCCGTATTGTGCAGGGCCGAAGATGTCTTCCTTGGTCAGCTTCTTGATCTGCAGGTTGTAGCGCTTCATCACCATCTCGGCTATCTTCTGGAACTTCTCAGGCATCCCCTCCTTGGGCACGAAGAGCTTGTACTCCACATAGTCGTTGTCCTTCTCATAGCCCTCCATCTGCTTCATCAGTTCGGGGTAGTAGGCGTGGTTATACTCCGTGGCCATGGTGCCCAGCTCCTCGAAACCACGCGTCAACATGCCTTCCGGATCCATGTCGGTGAAGCCTAACGGACCGATGATCTCCTTCATCTGATGGCGGCGTCCGAAGTCTTCAACGGCGGTGAGCAAGGCGCGAAGCACGTCAATGTCGTCGATGAGGTCGAGCCAGCCGAAGCGCACGGCGGGCCGTTGCCACTGCTCGTTGTACCGGTGGTTGATGATGGCGGCCACGCGGCCCACCACCTTGCCTTCTTTCAGGGCAAGATAATACTCCACGTCGCAGAACTCGAAGGCGGCGTTGGGGTCCTTCGCCCAGGGCGACAGCGTCTGCACCTCATCGCTGTGCAGGTTGGGCGCATCATAGGGACAGCCGCGGTAGAGGTCATAGTGCAGCTGAATGAATTTCTCTAAGTCTTTCTTGTTTTCTACTTTCTTGATTTCGATAGTAGCCATGTACTTTACGTTTTTTTTGTAATTTACGGGCAAAGGTAAGTTTTTTTTAGCATAAAACGACAAAAAAGGAGTATTTTTTTAACTTTTTCTTTGTTTTTTGGCTGCTAATTCGTATCTTTGCAGTCAGAATTCATTTAATCAAAAATCCTATTAGCCAATGAAAACGAAAAGAATGATGACCTTGGCAGCCTCGCTGCTGCTCTTGGGAGGTACGGCCTTGGCACAGAGTGAGAACTGGCAGTCCTTCTCATACGTAGAGGCCCAGGGCGGCCTTCAGCTCACTGCCACCGACGCCCCGATGGACAAGCTCTTCACGCCGACGGCTGCACTGAGCTTTGGACATTATTTCACACCCGCAGTGGGTGCCCGCCTGCATGTCAATGCCTGGCAGTCGAAGAGCGGATTCAAAGATTTGGACCAGTTCTACACCTGGAAGTATGTAACGCCCGATGTCGACCTGCTGCTGAATCTTTCCAACATCTTCGGACAGAATCAAGACCGCATGTTGAACGTCATCCTGCTCGGCGGCGTTGGCCTCAACTACGCATGGGGCAACGACGAGCTGAATGACATGGGTATCACGGCACAGCGTGCGCCGCTGGCTTGGCAGGACGACCGCCTGAGCCATAACCTGCGTGCCGGTCTGCGCCTTGAGACCTGTCAGTCAAAGCCTCTCGGCTTGTCCTTGGAGGTGAACGCCAACAGTCTTGACGACCGCTTCAACTCGAAGATCAACGATGCCGATGACTGGCAGTTTACGGCCATGATAGGCTTGAACTACCGTTTTGGCTACAAGGGCAAGAAGCATGTGCCCGTGACACGTCAGATTGAAGAGAGCGTGTGGGAGGATGTTCCTGTAGTGAAGAAGGTGAAGAAGCAGGAGCCGTACACCGTGGAGAAGCCCGTAACGCTGCACAAGGAGGTGTTCTACAATATCTGCGTCAGCGACAACGAGGATCCGAGCGTCATCCAGAAGGAAGTGGCTCAGTTCATGAAGGAGAATCCCACTTCGAAGGTGACCATCGTGGGCTATGCCGACAAGGGAACTGGCAATGCCCGTCTGAACAAGATGTATGCCCAGCGCCGTGCCGAGACCTTCAAGAAAGACCTCGTAGAGAAACACGGTGCCAACGGCGAGAATATCATCGTTGACTCCAAGGGCGACACCGTGCAGCCGTTCCCCGACGACAACGACAAGAACCGCTGCGTCATCATCGACGCTGTAGGCAAGACATCGGTGCAGGAGTTCCGCGAGATTGAGGTCGAGGAGACCGTGATGGAGAAGGTGGAGAGGAAAGTCATCCGCACCATTACCGAGTAAGGCTTGCTGACGAAAAAATCTCATATGACTTTTTGAAAAATCCAGCTTGGTTTTTCTAAAAAGTCATATGAGATTTTTTTGTATCTGACTTAGATATTTTTGCGGGGAAGTTACTTGTTTTTTTCTGCCACTTGTTTATGGCAAATCAGCAATACGTGGCTGCCGTCGGCAAGCGTGGTGGCGAAGAGGTAGTTGTCGCCGCCGTCGCTTAGCTTGAGCTTTTTGCGCAAGGCGTCGGCACTCATGGGGAAATTGCGCACGCTGATGTTCGCCTGACGCAGGGGCAGCACCTTTTCCTTCAGCTCTTGGCGGTTCATCGTGCTCGTGGCTGTCACGCGGAACATGCGGCCGGGAAACTGCTCAACAGACTTGTCGGCTACGAAGAGGTGGCTGTTAGGCGCCAGGGGCGCCACGCCGTAGCGTAGGGCCAGCTCGTTGAAGCGGCCGCCTTTCATCAGTGCTGCGTGAGGCTCGAAGAGAAAAAGGGGGCAGGGGACACCAGCCCCGGAAATCCTGGAATTCCCGGCTGGCTCATTATTCTCATTCAGAAAGAAAGTTTCCTGCCTGTCGTCATTGCTGCAGACGAGCAGCGGTTGTGGCGTGCCTTGGGCAGAGAGCAGCAACAACAACTCTTTGCACTCGCCTGCCACGGCCACGATGTGTACCTGCTCGACGTGCTCGGCGCCTACGTCATCCACTGCCTTGCGCCAGTCGAGCATTGGCGACAGTTTCAGCAGCACATAGTCGGCCTTGGCCAGTAGCTCGTCCATCATCGGCAAGACATTGGGCGAGCAGTCGCTGAGGCCGTAGGTACGTGCACCGTGGAGATTGCGCCGTGCCGGGTCGAGGAAGATGAGCGTGACGTGCTCCTCCATACGGTGCAGAAACGTCTCAGAATCGGCATTGACCACTGCTGCTTTAATGGAACCTATTACCTGAAAGTTGTGGTGCGCAATGGCGCACAGAGTTTCGTCGCGTTCCACATAGACGCCTTCGTCGAACAATTCGCACAGGAACGCAAAGTCTACTCCGAAACCACCTGTCAGGTCTACCAGCTTTCGGTAGTGGCCTACAGGTTTCATCAGCTTGCTCACCAGACGTGCCTTATAGCTCGCTGTTGCCTCGCTGCTACACTGCTCCATGGATAGATGTGGGGGATAGACAATGTCGTCGATGGCGGCCCATGACGGTACCTTCCGGCGTGCCGCCTGACGCCCACTGATTTGGCGCAAGGCCGTGGCCATGTCCACCGCCGCGTCCTTGCAGCCCTGTAAAGCAAGCTGGCGCACGTCGTCATCGGCGTGCGCCAGCGCATATTGTTTGGTGGCTGCGTTCATTTAATGTAGACCAAGTCTGAAGAGTAAACCTCATACCATCGCTGGTATGTAACGTCCTCCGGGTTGGCGGCCCAGAAACGGAACTGGCTGTAGGCCGGGCGGCTTACGCCGTAGTTCTCCGTGTCCTCATTCCTGATTTTCGCGCCGCTGATGCTCTGCCATTCAATAGGGTATTTGAAGTTTCCCGGCACCTGGATGGCCCAAGGATACTTGGCGCTTTGGCTGCGCGCATAAAGTTCAAGCTTTTCCGATCCCTGTGCATAGGCCCCCAGGACCTGGTCGAACTTGAACGGGTAGGTGTGCACCTCCCAGACGCGTGCATCATATTGTTCTACAATAAATAGGTCGTAGTTTGAGATATCGTTGAAAATCTGCGGTGCGTCCTCACTTGCCCAGCTCTCATATTCAAACGTCAGCGTCATGGTCTTCGAAGGCGTATCCTTGGCTATTGGGCTATTCAATGACGGGGCGACGGTGTTGTAGAAGTAATTATGCAAAGCCAGGTAGTTGGAACCTGTCCCCTCGCCGGACATGACCCAGTGTGCATCGTTGAAGAGGGAGATGACTGTCTCGTCTCCTAAATTGTTGTAGTTGTAATAGGTAGGCGTAGCGGCGTTGGGATCCAGCGTCTTGCCCAGTTCGGAAACGATGTCAACAGTGCTTGAAATCGCATTGTTGTTGGCATCGAAGAGCTTTGTGGGCTTGATAAGTTTGTAATCAGGATAAGTGCCGGCATAATCGGAGAATCCGCTTCTCTCTACGCTTTTCAGCTGGTAGCGATGCAGATTCTTGATTCTCAGTGCGGCAGCAATCTGCTTGCTGGCTCCCACAGCGTCGAGGCTGATGGTCAGGGTGACAGTTTTGCCGTTAATGCTGGGTGTAATGGTCATGACGCAGTCATTGAAGTCGTAGTCGCCAGCCGACGGGAAGTTGTCTTCAAAGCAGAAACGGTAGGAAGGCACGGTCTCGTTGTCCCTGATGTCGTTGACGGGCTCAGTAGGTGTGCCGTTATAGCCGACGCCGGTACAGGAGCTGCTGGGCACGGAGAACTGAGGAGAAGCAGTTGTCTCCTGCACGAATTTAGTGATATGCGTCTTGACGTACTGGTTGACGTTGGCGGGATTGGAGCCCGTATACTTGTGCTCGCTCGTACAGGTGCCGCGTCCGCCGTTCTTGTCATAGATGTTGGAGATATCCCAGTCAAAATAGCAGTTGTTGCTTTGGTGAATGTCGTCGCCATTGCCGGCCTGCACAGCGTTCATCTTCACCACGGCAAACTCGCCTTCGGCTGTGGGACCCTGGAACATGGTGTTCGTGACGTAGGCTGTTCCTACCTTGATGACGCTCTTATCCATGAGGATGTTCGGGCTGTGAATGTTGTTGATGTCCTGCCAGCTCTGGCTGAACTCACAATATCCGCCGACGTTCAAGCGGCTGTTTTTCAGCATCGTAATCTGTCCGATGCCGCAATGGTCGGTGTACTGCATGAGGCAGCCATTGACGAAAGTGCAGTTATAGGCGTTGGCGGCGTCAGAGTTGTTTCTGGCGATAATGGAGCCGAAATTGGTGATGAGTCCCTTTGAGGTGTTCTCAAGCGTGTTGACGACTATGGTACCATTATTATAGAAGTCGCAGCCGTTGATGTTCAGCTTTCCGGCGAAGTTAATGTTGCCGGCGTTGTAGCACGGCATTCCGTTGTTTACGTTGAATGCTGCGCCGTTGCTGCCGCTGATTCTTCCGCCCTGCATGACGACGAAACGTCCCGAGTTGCTCATGTTCACGGCATTGCCGTCGATGACCAGCTGTCCGCCGTTTGCCACGACGATGGTCACGCCGTTGAGGGTGCAGCTGTTGTTGAGGTGCAGGATGCCTTCGACGTAGATGACAGCCTCATTGACTGTGCCGTAGGTGGCATTGATGTGGAAGGTCTGCGTTACCTCCGTATTGGCGGCCACACGGTAGTGCTTGCCGTCGCCATTGCCGATGTATGCGGCGTCGGCGCCCGTGTAATAAAGGTTTGACAACGTATTGTGGTTGTCATAGAGGTCGTTGTTGGTAAAGGGCGTGTAGGCACCCATCGTCTCGGCCGAGAGTCCGTCGTAACATACTAAGCTGGTGTTGATGAGGCCGTTGTACGGGTTGTTGTTGGTGAGGAACTGCTTGATGGACTCCGACGTGGGGTTGAGATAGTCGTCAAGGGTCTTGGCATAGTCGGGGAACTCTGCCTCGGTGGCTCTCGTGGCACGTGCCGATGCTGAGGCACCGAAGAAGTTGACGCGCACCGTCCCACCGTCGGTGACCTTGGCGGCTTCTACGACGCGGCGGTTCAGATGGTCGTAGGCTGCGAAGTAGACGATGGGTGTCGCCAACTCGTAGGTAAAGGTGAGCATGGCGGTGGAGCCGCTGTAGACGGAGTCTTCCGAAAGAAGCGTTACGGTATTGGAAAACAGGGGATTCTCCTTGTAGATAGCGATGCGGTAGCGCTCTCCATAGTCGCCGTTGACGGATACCTCAGCCTTGGCCGTACCGTATATGGCCCATGTCTGATTGGCGCCTACGCTGTCAACGGGAAAAGCATACATGATTTTGGCGTCATAGGCGTTGATGTCGAAATAGTCGTCGTCCTTACATGCCGTTAACCCCAACGACACGCAAGCAAGTCCTATGAGAAGCTTTGCGTTCTTGTTCATAGTTCAATAATGGTTATAAGTATTCGAATACGGTTGCAAAGGTACGAAAAAAATGTTTTCTTTAATAAAAAATGAGGAAAAAGATTCAAAAATCACCATTAAAAAATGCGCGGGGAGGTACCAAGGCCTATCTGCTGACCACGCGACGGCGCTGGTGGTCGATGTAGAAACCGCGGCGCGATGCATCGGTTACGCGGCGTCCTTGAAGGTCGTAGAGCACTGTGGCGGGCTGGCCGTCGGTCGTGACGGATGCAATACCACTGGCCTCCTCAATGGTGAGCACGCCATCGACGAAGGTGATGTTATAGTTATGGGCTGTAGCACCACTGATGACGATGGGATATTCACCCGCGGGACTGTCCTTCGTGGCTTCGCAGGTGATGACGGGCTGAGTCAGGAACACCTCGGGCGTCTCCTTGTTGCGGAATCCCTTGCAGGTGAATTCAAATACGGGATTCTCCTCGCCCTGCTTCCTGGTGTACGACTTGGCGGTGACGGTCAGCTCGGCGGGAGTGATGGTGAAGATACCGTTCACCAACTCCACGCCTTCAGTGGTGATAGTACCGGGCATGACTATGATGGCGTAGTCGCCTGCGGGCGTTGTCGGCTCCTTCATCTCTTCACAGACCAGTTCAGGCTCACCGTCAATAGGTGCACCCGTCACTCCGTAGGACAGCTGTGGATTGGTGCGGCCATAGGCGCGTGAGGCGGGCATAGCTGTCACTGTTGGCTGACCTGTGTAGGCGGTGACAGTGTTCTTCGCCCAGTCGGAAGATGCCTGATAGGTGCTGACAAGTGTCTCGGGCACGAAGACGACGGCCTGCTTGCGGATGCCGTGCAGGCTGCTGAGGGTGACCATGTCGTTGCTGTTCAGCATGACGAGGAAACGCAGCGGACAGCCCGTGAAGGCCATTTCGCCGATGTTCTTCACCTGCTCAGGCAGGTAGACGGTTGCCAGTGAGCTGGCGTTGCGGAAAGCATTGGCAGGAATGCTCTGAATACCGGTGAAATGGCGCAAAACGCTCAGTTCCTTCACCTTTGTCTGGTTGCGGAATGCCTCGCCGATGTCTTCTACGGCGGCGGCTTCCTCTATGCTCAGCTCACCGTCGTCGTCGGCGTCCCATTTCTCAATGCAGATGGTCTTGACATCTGCGTCGTCGATGTCGATGTAGTGCAGTTTGTGGCGTAGCGAGTCAATGGCAGCCAGAATATCCTCGTCGCTGCTCGTCACGTTGTCGTATACGGCCTGCTCTTCAGCGGTGTCGATGCCGCCTTTCTTCTTAGCCAAAAGGAGCAGATCGTTCAGTTTCTCTACGTTCTTGTCGGCATCTTTGGCTGCCTGTAAGTCTTCCTGGGTGACAAAGGCCCACTGGCACTGTCGCTCGTGGCCATTGTAGACGATGTCCCAGTAGATGCCGTCGGTGAGGCCATAGGTGTAGTCCGTCGTGTGCTCATAGTCGGTGCCCAGATACTCGCCCTCCACAAAATCCTTGTCTTTGTTGAGTGTCTGCAGGGTGTAGACGTTTTCAGCCACGCTGTCTACCATCCAGAGAGCCTTGTTGACGTCGGTACCGTCAACGAAACAGGCTTTCACGCCTTGACCCACTTTGCCGTCTTCGTTGGTGCGGAAGATGGCCTTGTTTTCCGCTACGTTCAGCAGGAAGTACCAGTTGTCAGGCGTGTTCCCAGTCTGGCACCACTCAAGCAACAGACCCTTGCGGCCAACGACGGCTTGCGTGCCGTAGGCTTCGCCTGCAGTAATGAACTTGTGTGTGGCTACGTTCATCAAGTAGCCGCGTGAACCTGGTAGGATGGGGGATGTCTTAGGCTGCGTGCGTGCTCGCATCTCATTGATGTTGACGAAGTTGCGCCAAACGGGCGCTGCAGCATACAACTCCTTCGAACCGGCAGGCACTGTGAGCACGGCGTTCTTGAAGCTGACGTTCTTGAACGCGTCGTTCTGGATGTTGATGGACTGCGGGTCGGGGTTGGCAATGCTCACCGACTTCAGTTGCGTACAGCCGCTGAAAGCCTCTTCGCCGATGACAACAACATACTCAGGCAGGTTGATGCTGGTCAGCCTCAGGCAGTTGCGGAATGCCCAGTAATAGATGCGCTCGATGCTTTCTGGCAGTGTGATGCTGGTGAGTTTGGTGCATCCGTTAAAGCTTCTGCCGTAAAGTTCCTTGACGCTGGTGAAATACTGTAGCTCGTCGAAGCTGGCGATGCTTTGTCCTTCGAAATAGTTGCCAATGTCGCTGATTTTCGATGCTTCGGCATAGCTCAACTCGCCGTCGCCGTTCAGGTCGAAATTCGAGGTGCATGTCTTCCATACTTGAGTGTCGGCAAAGTCTATCAGCCGCATCCTCTCACGCAGGCTTTTCTGTGCATGGCGCATGTCGTCGACGGTGCTCTCCATGTTGTAGAGTACGGCCTCCTCATCTTCGTATTGATAGTGTCTGGACTTGGCTAAGTTGACAAGATTCTCAAGGGTGGCGGCCGTCTCATAGAGGGTTATGCGGTCGGCATCGTAGGCGATGAAGCGCCATTGGCAGTTCTTCTCGTTTCCTTCGTAGGCGATGTCGCTGTATACGCCCCAGGTGGGTTGCGTGAACTGGCTCTCATGGTCGCTCTGCACACCCCAGCGGCAGGCGGCGTCATAGTCCTCATAGCCCTCGGGCACGCCGAAGGTATAAGTGTCGCCGCCCACGTCGGTGATGAGCCAGTGTGCCTCGTTGCTGAGATCGCCGTCTACGAAGGTGGCCCTAATGCCGTTGCCCACTTTAGGGTCAGTGTTGGTGCGGAAGGTGTAGTGGCGGTTCTCGCCCGTTTCATCAGAGTAGATGGCGTAAACGCCCTCGGGCATGGAGGCGGAGTGCCTCAGCTGGAAGAGCATGGGATCGTTTTCGTTCACCACGGCCTGTCTGCCGTAGGCCTCGCCCTTGCTCAGGAATTGGCCCGAGCCTACATTGTAGAGATATACTTTCGTGTTGGGCGTGAGCGGAGCGAACTGTCCGCCGACGCGGTTGTAGTGCTCCTTGAGCGTGCCGAATTGGCTCCACTGGGCGTCGTTCTCGAAATAGGGGCGAGTACCCTGCTGAATGTGCAGTACGGCATTGGCCAGAGGAATGCCAGCGAAGACGTCCTCACCCATCGTCATGTCCTGCGGGAACATGCTGCTGACGGTCAGTTCGTTCAGTATCACACAGCCGTTGAAGGCGCCGTTGCCAAGGTATGACAGTACTGCCGGCAGCGTGATGGACGTCAGTGACTTGCAGTTGCGGAAGGCTTCAGCCTTTATGGTATTCAGAGTTGGGGGCAGTGCGCTGGCTGTCAGCATGGTGCAGCCGCTGAAGGCTTCTTCGCCGATGGTGACCAGCGTTGTGGGCAGGGTGAGGTCTTCAAGTCTGTTGCAGTCCTTGAAGGCACGCGCTCCGATGTGCTTCAGCCCTCTTGGCAGTTGCACGCTGGTAAGCTGTTGGCAGCCGTTGAAGGCATCGTCGCCAATGGTCTGCAGGGCGGTGAAGTAACGCAGTTCATTGAAGGAGGTGATCTTTTTTCCTGTCAGCACTGTGCCCAGGTCGGTCACCTGTGCGGCCTCGCCGTAGGTCAGCTTGCCGTCGTGGTTTAGGTCCCATGCCTCGGTACAGAAATGTCTTGCCGTGGCATCGGCAATGGGTATGGTGCGCTCCTGGTAGTTCTCGGGCTCGATACCGATGATACATTCGCGGTATTTCGTGTAGTCGCTGCCCGATCCGCCTATGCCTTGCTCATCACCAGGCTTAAGACATGTCAGGAGATAGAAACCGTCGGCGCTGCCGCCCCAGCCCCAGTTGATGTGGAAGTGGCGCTTTCCGTCATAACCGTCGCAAACAAAGGCGTGTCCTCCTTCTCCGTCGTTTCCAGAGATGTACACCGGTCGTTGCTGCGACAGCTCGTTGTAGATAACCTGATCCCAGTCGTCATCGCTATAGTTGCTGACGTGCTGCACACTATTGCCGAAACCGAAATAGTTCTTCAGCGCATCAGCCACCTTGTACGAATAGGCTCCGCTGCTGCTGTTCGTATAGTCCATCTCGACGGCCACGCCGCAATAGTGCATCAGTTGGGCCACGGCTTCCTGTTGTATGCCTGTGGCGTTGTTGCCGTAGATGTCGATCATGTTGTCCCAGTCAATGGGCGAGCCGGCTGGGATGCCCTCTACGTGCAGGTGTCCGTAGGTTTCATGCGCTGAACTCGTTTCGTAGGCGGGCATGGCGGCCTGCGTCTCGGTCACCATCTTTGAGCGGTGATAGTACATTATCTGGGCGTAGGCTGTGGCCACGCAGCCCGTGACGCTTTTTCCCAGCGTGAAATATTCGGGGCATTCTTGGTTGTACGGATTGTCTTGGCTCCACCTGCTGGTCACCATTGGCGCGATAGCTGGATGAGTGGGTACGCGGTGTATCTCACTGGCGCCGTCGGCCCCATTGGCTCTTTCCCAGAAAGCCTCAACGTCCTTGGCATAGTCGTTGAGCCATTCCAGCATGTTGGGCGGCATCTTGTCGTAGTCGAAGGAGCCGCTGTCGCAGTAGCCGAGGATGTCTTCGTTCAGGGCATCGTCACCTGCCACGATGACAAATCCCTCCTGCTCTCCGCGGTTAAAGACGTAATACGGCGCGATGTTCTCATTTGGGCTTATACGGTTGCCAGTATGCCCTGTCGGTCTTATTACATTACTGAGTGTGTGGTTGTCGCCGCGCTGCTGCATGAACACCTTAGCCTGCTGCATGGCCTGTTGTCTTGTGATGGGTCGCGCTGTGGCTTCTGTCCATGAAACAATGGCAAACAACAATGCGACGACTGTCGTCAGTACGTTGCCTGATAAACTCTTAAAGGTATTTTTCATAGGATTGATGTTTTTTCAGTTATTATGCTTTTGGTGGCAAAGGTAAGAAAAAAAAACGCCATTATTCAAAAAAATAGCCCTGTTTGAAAATATTAACACTTATTCGCGTGTACGTTACAATAATTTAATGTATCTTTGCATCAGTTTTCTGAAAAACTGAAAAATAACGTTATAATTATTCCAAAAACATACAAACTATGAAAAAGTATTTGATGATGGGAGCAGCAGCCCTTTTGATGGGTGCATCGTTTACCAGCTGCTCTAAGGACAAGGATCTCTATGATCCCCAGGCAAACGCCATGAAGTTCCTCCAGGACTATCAGGCTGCCTTCGTTCAGGTCTTCGGTGATGTTAACGCTTACCAGAGCTGGGGCTTCGGCAGTGCTAACCAGGCCCGCATGACACGTTCGGGAAATACCAGTATGGAAGGTTATGAGGAATATTGGTATACTCATGGCTATTTTAATGCTGACGGTAATCTGATTGCCAGTGCCAACATGAACCACAATCAGTGGGGCTCTACAGACTTGCAGAGCATGCCTGGTGGCGGATGGGTTGTTCCCGATCCTCTGACTGAGGGCCAGAAGGAGCGTGTGCAGTTGTATTTCCAGGCTAATCCCAACCTTTCTTATGTGGATCCTCACTACGCTCATTTCTTCGTGCAGCAGGTGTACACCGGTGGCACTAGTGCCCCAACGACTGGCAA
>JAILAA010000150.1 GCA_024681875.1 Prevotella sp. | reverse complement strand
CGTGGCATCGCCGAAGGTGGCCACCTACGACCTGAAACCCGAGATGAGCGCCTATGAGGTGAAAGATAAGCTCGTGGCCGCCATCCGCACACAGCAGTACGACTTCATCGTGGTGAACTTCGCCAACGGCGACATGGTGGGCCACACCGGCGTCTACAACGCCATCGCCAAGGCCGTCTGGGCCGTCGACCACTGCGTGCACGACGTCATCGAGACCGCACGCCGCAACGGCTATGAGGCCATCATCATTGCCGACCACGGCAACGCCGACAACGCCATCAACCCCGACGGTACACCCAACACCGCCCACTCGCTCAACCCCGTTCCCTTTATCTACGTCACCGACAACAACAGCGCCACCGTCAAGAACGGACGCCTGGCCGATGTGGCTCCCTCCATCCTCCACATCATGGGCTTGGAGCAGCCGAAGGACATGACGGGCGAGAACCTTATCACCGACTGATTATTTATGTATCAACTCATCGACTTACCTTACGCGCCGGCCGCTCTTGAGCCGGTGATCTCGGCCCAGACCTTGTCGTTCCATCACGGCAAGCACCTCCAGGCCTATGTTGACAACCTCAACAAGCTCCTGCCTAGAACCGAGTACGAAGACATGCCCCTCGAGGACATCGTCCGCAAGGCATCCGCAGGGCCCGTTTTCAACAATGCCGGTCAGATCCTGAACCACAACCTGTACTTCACTCAGTTCGCCCCTTCGCCTGCTGCTCCTGCCGGCAAGGTGGCCGCTCAAATCGTGAAGCAGTGGGGCGGCATGGATGCCTTTAAGGCAGAGTTCGAATCCAAGGGTGTCGGCCTCTTCGGCAGCGGCTGGGTATGGCTTGCTGCCCAGGAGGACGGCACCCTCGTCATCACTCAGGAGCCCAATGCAGGCAACCCGGTCACCAAGGGCCTCAAGCCCCTCCTCACTTTCGATGTCTGGGAGCACGCCTACTACCTCGACTACCAGAACCGTCGTGCCGCCCACCTCTCTGCCCTCTGGCAGATTGTAGACTGGAGCGTGATAGAAGAAAGATATGCCAAGTGAGTATGATTTTTTCCATTTTTTATAGGAATTTGGAAAATAATTCATACCTTTGCAAGCTAAACATGTTCTGTTCGCTCGCGCGTGTATAAAAAAGGAGCATGTAACGACAGGTTTCAGGCAGCTGGATAGAAAGGCCCTTACAGGGCTTATTCGAGATTCCGGTCGGTTGACCTTTTAGGGTAATCGCGCCTGTAACCAATTGAAAATAAATTGTTTAACGCAGTGGCTGTGTGCTACCTGCGGAAGGCAAGATACATACTTATGGCAAATACGCCACACGATACAGACAACGAGAAATGGAGCAGCTGGTACGTGCTGACCACGAGCAATCCGAAGCATTTGGAGGACCTCATCGCGCAGGCTAATGCGCTCACTCCGGGCCAGTACGACAGCTATTGTCCGTACACCAGACTCCCCGAAGAGTCTGACGCCTCTGTTGCTGACGGTCAGTACTCGCTCCGTGCAGCCCTTCGCCGCTATGATTTCGTGCGTATCCCCAAGACCACCAGCGAGCACCAGTTCATGGCCGTCGTGTCAGAGTGGAACCGCAACTCGGTCAACTCCATCCTCTTTCTCCGCAATGGCGACCACACCAATGCAAAGGTCACTGATAGTCAGCTGAGCCGTATGAGAGCCTGCTGCGACGCAGTGCTCATCAAACCCGAGAAGCTCTCGCTGCACGACCTCAAGAAAGGTGATGAGATCAGTCTCGCAGGCACCCCGTTTGCTGCCGAGGGCGATGAACACCGTAAGTGCATCGTTCAGTCTATCACCCGCAGAAAAGGAGGAATGGTCGAGTTGAAGGTGGAAATGACCCTCTTCAACGTCAGGTTCCCCAACCTCACCATCACGCTTGAAGATGGTGATGCCAGCAAGAAATCCTCCGATATGGTATATGATGCCCAGCAGAAGCTGCTGGCCATCTTCCGTCGGAAGACCAACAACAAGGAGACCGAGGCCACGCGTCTTCAGGATCAGAAAATCCTCGAGGCCCTCTTCGACAACCGCTCCATCGCCCTCCCCAAGGGCGCCATGAGCCGCCATTATCTGGCCCTGATGCTCATCTGTGCCCGTATGATGAACGATGCGAAAGCCTTGCGGCAATACGCAGGTTTAGTGAATGCCGAGCTCGACGACCTCTCCCGCCTCCGCGAGAGCAAGGCCGCCACCGACTCCCGTGCCTGGCTTCACATCGCCATGTTCATCGCCACCGGCAAGCCTCATTTCCGCAATCAGGCCAAGGCCTATATCCGTCAATACAATCCCAAATCCACCTACCTCCAGCAATTTGTCAAGCAGAGCTGCAAGACAGCCAGTGAGCGTTGGATAGGACTGAAGAAAAACCGGAAGACAGAAGAGTAGCTGTCCCGATTGAGGAAGAAAAAGTCAAGTTGAAGAAAAAAACTATTTTTGGTATGAAACAATTCAAGAATAACGGAAAATTAAAATTATTGATTATCGTAGGCACCCGTCCCGAGATCATCCGTCTGGCAGCAGTCATCAACAAATGCCGCCAGTATTTCGACTGTCTCCTGGCGCACACCGGTCAGAACTACGATTATAACCTCAATGGAGTATTCTTCAAGGACCTGAAGCTTGCCGACCCCGATATCTATATGGAGGCCGTCGGCGCCGACCTTGGCGAGACCATGGGCAACATCATTGCCAAGAGCTACCAGCTGATGGTAGAGGTGAAGCCCGACGCCGTCCTCGTCCTTGGCGACACCAACTCGTGCCTCAGCGTCATCGGTGCCAAGCGCCTTCACATCCCCATCTTCCACATGGAGGCCGGCAACCGTTGCAAGGACGAGTGCCTTCCCGAGGAGACCAACCGCCGCATCGTCGATATCATCTCCGACGTGAATATGGCCTACAGCGAGCACGCAAGAAGATACCTGGCCGACACCGGCCTGCCGAAGGAGCGCACCTATGTCACCGGCAGCCCGATGGCCGAGGTGCTGCACAACAACCTCGCCGAGATCGAGGCCAGCGACATCCTGGCACGATTAAACAAAGAACTACACGGTAAGAGCCTCTCCCCCTTGAGGGGGGAGCCGGAGGGAGGCTGGCTGGAGAAGGGCAAGTATATCCTTCTGAGCGCTCACCGCGAGGAGAATATTGATACGGAAAAGAACTTTATGAGTCTTTTCAACGCTATCAACAAGATGGCAGAGAAGTATGATATGCCCATTCTCTATAGTTGTCATCCTCGTAGCCGCAAGCGTTTGGAACAGTCAGGCTTCAAACTGGACGAGCGAGTCATTCAGCACGAGCCGCTTGGCTTCCATGATTACAATTGTCTTCAGATGAACGCGTTTGCAGTGGTATCAGATTCTGGTACACTGCCAGAGGAAAGCAGCTTCTTCACTAGCGTTGGTCATCCTTTCCCCGCAATTTGTATCAGAACAAGCACTGAGAGGCCGGAGGCCTTGGACAAAGCTTGCTTCTTTATTGCAGGTATTGATGAAGTATCACTGCTGCAGGCTGTAGATACTGCCGTGACCATGAATCAGAATGGTGACTATGGTATTCCAGTTCCTGACTACGTAGAAGAAAACGTCTCCACCAAGGTGGTGAAGATTATCCAGTCTTATGTTGGCATTGTCAACAAAATGGTGTGGAGGAAATTTTAGTTTAATCGGTTAATAGCTTAGTAGCTTAGTAGGTTAGTAGAATGACGGGCATCGTTTATTCGTTTGAGAAACTGAAAGTTTGGCAAGAAGCCAAGAAACTTGTAGTGGATGTATATCATCTGCTTGATAATTTCCCGAAGTTTGAGATGTATGCCCTTTGTGACCAGATACGTAGAGCCATAGTATCAGTTCCTTCAAACATTGCTGAAGGCAGTGGGCGTAGATCATTGAAGGAACAGATTCATTTCTTGGAAATATCTTATGGCTCACTGATGGAAACCTACAATCAGCTACTGATTGCCATAGATCTTGCTTATATTACTGAAGAAAGCGTAGAGGCAATCAAGCCTTCAATAGATGCTGTTGCTAAGATGATAAACGGTCTGAGCAACTCCTATACAGAAAAGCTCGAAGCGCAAAATTCTACTAAGCAATTAAACAAATAAGCAATTAAGCTAACGATATGAAGAT
>JAILAA010000108.1 GCA_024681875.1 Prevotella sp. | reverse complement strand
GATTGAACGACGCTTCGCCGATAGGGACACATTGCGTGTCGCTGATGAAAGCCACACGCAATGTGTCCCTATCGGCGAAGCGTCGTTCAATCTCTGCCATCTGCCTGTTGTTGACACCTGTCTCTCCCTTGATGTTCACGTCATAAGGATGCGTCTGGAACGTCTCGTCGCACGAAACGAGCAGGAGCAGTAAAACGTATAGTAATCTCTTCATTTACTTATGGTATTTCTTGCGATAGTTGTTTGGGGTCATGCCGGAGTGTTGCTTGAAGTACTTGCCGAAGAAAGAGGTGTTGGGAAAGTTCATGGCTACGGAAATCTGCTTGATGCTGTCCGTGGAGTAGCGCAGGCGGCGCTCTATCTCCTTCGTCGTCACCACTTTGATTACATCTGAGGGGGTACGACCAAGGGTATTGCGAACAAGTGTTGAAAGGTACTTGGGTGTGATATTCAGCCGGTCGGCATAGTATTCCACGTAGCGGTTTCGCCCACAGTCCTCGTTGACCATCCAGACGAACCTCTCCACCAGCTGGTCGCCGTGTACGCTTGATACCGTTTCCATGGCATCCAGCCCGCTGTCCATGATGCCGACCACCCTCAGCAGGAAGGCATTGATGAGTGAGCACACCTCGCCATTCTGATAACGATGTTCAGCCTGCCGTATGCGGCGGCTAATCAGGTCATAGTAGGCGGATACATCTTCAGCATCTGATTCCGTTAGATGGGCCACAGGATGGGTCTTGATATAGAGCAGACTGTTGATGACCATTGTGTGCAGTTCGCGCGAAGCCATCACTTCCGTCGGCTTGACGGCAAGCAGCTTACAAACGAAGCCGGGTGAAACCATATAGTCGGACAACACACTGCCAGGCACACCGAGGAACAGTTCACCGTTGTGGACAGTAGTGAGCTGGCCATCGTAGTCAAAATGTATTTTCCCCGTGGTGCATATCATTACCAATACGTGTTCTGTAGTATATGTGCTGTTTTCTGGCAAATCCCGTATATTGTCCATAATGATGATGTCCTGCTCGTTTAGGGCAAGATAATCCTGATGACCAGTGCTCTCTAAATGTTTCATATTTCGTTTAATATTCGTTTCTTCGCTGCAAAGGTAGTCATATTTATCCAAAACATCGCGTCCTTTGCGTCGAAATAAATGTTCTATTCGTTTGATTTCTTAATGACAGAACATTTCCCGGGAAGTATAGAACACGAAGATGTGCTTTTTTTTTCTGAATTTTGCACCCGAAATTGAAAACTACAAGAAAATAGAACATGAACAAGACAAGCATTTTTTTGATTGTAGCTACAGCCATGGGCCTCATGGCATGTAGCGGGAACAAGTCGGAGCGGAAGGCTGAACCGATAGCCGTGAAAACTGAGACGGTAAAGGCAGGAAGCGATTTACAGGGCCGCACTTACGTAGGCATAGTTGAGGAAGAATCATCTACCAGTATCAGTTTCACTGGGTCAGGCACACTGTCACGAGTGTATGTAGAGGAAGGCCAGGCGGTACGCGCCGGTCAACTCATTGCCGAGATGGACAAGACGCAGGCACGCAACATGCTCGCAGTCGCCGAGGCGCAGATGAAGCAGGCCAACGATGCGCTGGCTCGTATGAAGCAGTTGTACGACAACGGGTCGCTGCCTGAAATCAAATGGGTGGAAACGCAAAGCGCTGTAGAACAGGCACAGGCATCGCTCGATCTGGCCAAGAAGAATCTGGCCGACTGCAGCGTTCGCACCCCTGTCGGCGGCATCGTCGGCAAGGGAGTGAAGCAGGCTGGCGAGACCGTACTGCCTGCCCTGCCTGTGGCTTCTATTCTCAATATTAATAAGGTACGTATCGTGGTGAGTGTACCCGAAAAAGAGATTGCGAACTTTACGCCTAATACGCCTACTACCATCAGTGTTGAGGCACTGGGCGGACGCACCTATCAGGGCGGGACTATCACCAAAGGCGTGGAGGCTGACGGAACGACGCATACCTACACCATCAAGATACATCTGCAGAATGCCGACCACAGCCTGCTGCCTGGCATGGTCTGTCAGGTGAAAGCCTCTCCTAACCCCTCCCAAGGAGGGGGACTTAGTGTTCCCATTACTGCCGTGCAGAAGAGTGCTAAAGGCGAGCAGTTCGTATGGACGGTGAAAAGCGGCAAGGCTCATCGCAATGTCGTGATTACGGGTCGTGCCTCCGGCAACCGCATCGCTATTGAACAGGGGCTCTCAGAAGGTGACATTATCGTGACCGAGGGCTACCAGAAACTGAGTGAAGGAACGGAAGTTAAGTGAAGAGGTTATGGCAAAGAAGAAAGAAAAAGAGAACTGGGTAGCATGGCTGATGCACAACTACCGCATCACGTTCCTGCTCGTAGGGGTGATGTTCGTGATGGGATTCCTGGGCCTCGACAAGATGGCGAAAGCTGAGTTTCCCGACTTCACCATCCGTCAGGGCGTGGTGGTTGCCGTCTATCCGGGTGCCACTGCCGAGGAGGTGGAGGCGCAGGTGGCCCGGCCGCTGGAACGTTACCTTTTCACCTACGATGAGGTGAAGCGCAAGAAGACCACATCGACGAGCAGTGACGGAATGTGCACAATCATGGTGGAGTTGCAGGACGACGTGGACAACAAGGACGAGGTGTGGTCGAAGATACGCCACGGCCTGAACTCATTCAAGCAGCGGTTGCCGCAGGGTGTCGTGGCCATCGCCGTGAACGATGACTTCGGCTCCACGTCAGCCATCCTGCTGGCCATTGAGAGCGAACACCGCTCTTACCGCGAACTGAGGAAATATTCTGATGACCTGGCCGATGAGCTGCGCCGTATCGAGTCGGTGGACAATGTGAATCTCTATGGTGAGACCAAGGAACAACTGACCATCTACATTGACCGTGAGCGCCTCGCTGCCTATGGCATCGGACAGATGCAGATGATGCAAGCCCTGAACGCCGCAGGCATGACCACCATGTCGGGCAGCATCACGGGATGGCAGAAAGATGTACCCATCCACGTGAAGAACACGGTGAACAATGAGGAGGAGATTGAGAATACCATCATCTTCACTGACCAGAACAACCACACGGTGCGTGTCAGGGACGTGGCCGAGGTGAAGCGCGAATACGACGTGTCAGAGAGTTACATCGAGTACAACGGTCATCCTTGCGTTATCCTCTCCTTGGAGATGATGGAAGGCAACAACATCGTGCAGTACGGCAAGGACGTACAGAAGGTGATGGATGAATACGTCGCTACCCGTCTTCCTGACGATGTCACCGTGCAACGCATTACTGACCAGTGTCAGGTGGTCGATAAGTCTGTTACCGACTTCCTTGTGAACCTCCTCGAGTCGATGGTCATCATCTTCATCGTCATGCTCATCCTCTTCCCTTGGCGCACGGCAGTGGTGGCAGGCACGATGGTGCCGCTCAACACCTTCATCTCCGTGGCCATCATGTATTTCATCGGCATCCCGCTGAATACGGTGACGCTGGCTGCCCTCATCATTGTGATGGGTATGGTGGTGGACAATGCCATCGTGGTGCTCGACGGCTATTTGGAATATCTTGGTAAGGGTATGAGCCGCTGGCATGCCGCCGCACACTCGTCGATGCATTATTTCATGCCCATGGCACTGGCTACGGTCTGCATCTGCGCCATCTTCTTCCCCATGGTGGCAGTGATGACAGGCATGACCCAGGATATGCTCTACTGGTTGCCGTGGACGATAAGCATCAACTTGCTGGTGTCGCTGATACTGGCCGTCGTTTATATCCCCATCATGGAGGTGTGGCTGATTAAGCCAAAAGAGGAGAATAGTGGCAAGGAGACGAAGAAGAGCATCACCGACTATGTGCAGAATGGCTACGAGCGCATCCTCAGCTGGACATTCCGCCATCCCTGGCTCACCATTTGTGGAGGTGTCGCCACTGTCGTCATCTGCTTAGTGCTGATTGGCCCGCAACTGCAAATCCGCATGATGCCAACAGCTGACCGCAACCAGTTTGCCGTAGAGATTACGCTGCCGCAAGGTAAGGGACTGGCTGAGACAAGAGCCATTGCCGACTCTGTGTATAAAGAGTTGCGAAAGGACGAGCGCGTCGTGAGCGTCACGTCGTTCATCGGTTGTTCGTCGCCCCGTTTCCACGCAGCATACGCCCCCAAGGCTGGTGGCCGTAACTATGCGCAGTTCATCGTCAACACCACCTCGGCCAAGGCTACTGAAGAGGTGCTCGACAAGTTTGAACCCATGAGCGACCGCTTCCCTAATGCCTTCGTCAAGTTCAAGCAACTGGACTATCAGAACTTCACGCCTTTCGAGTTCCGCTTCTATGGCGAGAACCTCGACTCGCTTCACCGTGTGGCAGACGATGTAATGTTGCTGATGCGCCAAAATCCTGACGTGATGAACATACGTACAGACTGCCGGGAACGCCGTCCCTACGTGGAGGTTGAACTGGACCCGGTAGCCACAGCCCAGTTAGGCATGAACCGCACCCTGACAGAGTTGGAGCTGATGCTGAACACAGGCGAAGTGCAGATGGGGCAGGTGTGGGAAGGCAACTACGAAGTGCCTGTCATCTTAAAAGATAAGCATAATGAAGACCTCGACTGCGACGGCGTTGGAAACCTCTATATGTCAGCCGGCATCAATAGTGTGCCACTGCGCCAGATAGCCGATGCACAGCCAGCCTGGGGCGAGACCAATATCGTGCATCGCAATGGTGTACGTTGCATCACAGTGAACGTCGAGGCCCGGCGAGGCGTTTATACCAATGCCCTGCAGAGTGG
>JAILAA010000106.1 GCA_024681875.1 Prevotella sp. | reverse complement strand
ATGCTCATGGCCTACGATTTGACCGCGGCTGTCGCGCAACTCCACCTCAACTGCCGTTCCGTCAGGTATGTTACGTTCATGTTCCTTGAGATCATAGCGGTATCCCCGCAGACGGCAGTTAGCCTTGACAGTGGCTTTGCCGTTGCTGATATCGGTAGTCTGGAAAAAAACACTCTTTGTTTCTATATCGGGCTTGTTTGAAAGGACAAGCTTGACAGGCCTGTACAAGCCTGCACCAGGATACCAGCGGCTGCTCTCCTCCAAATTCTCCAGACTCACCTCCAAGAGGTTTTCGCCCTTGTGTACGAGAAGCGTCACATCTACAGAAAAGGCATTATAGCCATACGCCCATCTGCCGGCTTCTATCCCGTTGACGAAGACCACCGGTTCGGCCATCGCACCGTCGAACTCCAACGTTGCGAAACCTTTAAAGTCCGACGGAATGGTGAAATAGCGTTTGTAGAAGCCCTTGCCAATCCAAGGCAGGGCGCCGCTACGCCCGCTCTTCTCAGTAGCTTCCTTCTCGCCGTTCTGTTCAATGGCCACGGTCTGCAAGTCCCATTTCTTGTCAAAGGGACCGCTAATGGCCCAGTCGTGTGGCACACTGACCTCTTGCCACGTCTGCTTGTCGCGTGAGAACTGCCAACCGTCGGTCAGCGTGGTTTCTTGCCGCTGACTCCATCCGGTCGTCGCCGACATCAGCAGGCACATCATCAGAAATTGTTTCTTCATATTTTTTTATAGATTAGCTGTTATCTGTGTTTCAAGCTTGAAATGACACCAGGCCGTTCACCTCCCTGATGTCGCCGTTGCGCAGCATCATGTCGAGCACGGCATTGATGGTGTCGGCAATCTTGGCTCCGGCATTGGAAAAGCCGAGCTTGCGAGCGGCCACGGTGGGAATTTTCTCCTTGGGCAGCGAGAACTCCTCGCCAATGACCTCGCGCACCACGTTCCTTACCTCGCAGACGGGAATCTCGGTGATGCTGCGCGGCGATGGCGAGCGGTAGGTGCAGTAGTCGCTGGCACTGGCTTCATCAGCCCACAGACTGCTGACGCCGCCTATTGAGAGCGGGTCGCGGTAGAACTTGGCAGCGGCCATTGCAACGGCTTTCTGGATGTTGGCTCCTGCATGGCCGAAGCCGAAGAGGCGGGCCACGCGCTTGCATAGATAGCCGTCGGTGATGGGCTGCTCCTTGGCCAGTATCTGGCGGATGACCTTGACGTTATAGCTTGCAGTAGGGTCGTAGGCAGCCTTGTCGATGGCGGGCATGGCAATGTCGGCCTCGACGTATGGCCGCTGTCCCTGATTCTTCTGCGGCTCTTCCAGCACGTCGGCCTTCCTGATGTTGTCGGCACTGAACGCCTTAAGCTTTTCCGGCTCTTTCACGGGCTCGGCCTTGGGCGCGCCTGTCTCGTTGGCCTTCAGCTCGTCGAGAATCTGCCTGACGGTGCGCTCACGGTTCTCGTACCAGTCGATGGAATAGACACGCATGACGCTCCAGCCCAGCATCTTCATGACGGTGGGCTGCACAATCTCACGGTCGCGAGTGGTCTTCGTCTCGTAATAGGACTTGCCGTCGCACAGGATGCCCATGATGTATTTGTCGGGATGTTCAGCGGTAGCCACGGCGATATCGACCTTGAAGTTCGACCTGCCCACGTTGGGCCTGGCAGCGTAGCCTTGCTCTGTGAGCACGTCGCATATCTGCCTCACCATCATGTTGGTGTCGGCCTGATGCAGCGTGCTGTCCACCATCGGCAGACGGCCGCTCTCGGCAAACTCGAGGAATCCCTTCAGCCCCTCAACGCCCTTGGCCTGTGAGCGCTTGAGGTCTATCTGGCCGGACTTCAGCGTGGAGTAGACAATCATCTCGTAGCGGGCACGCGAGACGGCCACGTTCAGGCGGCGCTCTCCGCCCACATTGTTCAGCGGGCCGAAGTTCATCGACACCTTGCCGTTCTTGTCGGCACCATAGCCCACGGAGAAGAGGATGACGTCGCGCTCGTCGCCCTGTACGTTCTCAAGGTTCTTGATGAAGATGGGCTCCTCGCTGTTGTAGGCGATGTCCTTCAGCTCGGGATGGCGGTCGAGCTCCTCGGTCAGGTCATCTTCGATGCGGTCGCCCTGCACCTTGCTGAAGGCGACTACGCCGATGCTGTATTTCTGAAGCTCAGGGTCAGTGAGACGTCGGACGATCTCCTTGACGATGGCCTTCGACTCTTCGGGATTGCTGCGTGTGCGTCCTTTGTCGTAGACGCCCGCCACCGGCACCAGCCTCACCTTCGCCTGCTGGTCGTCGACGGAGGGGAAGGTGAAGAGGCGGTTGTCGTAATACTGCGAGTTGCTGAAGGCTATCAGGCTCTCGTGCTTACTACGGTAGTGCCAGCTGAGGTAATATTCAGGCAACGACAGCGTCTTGCAGTCGTCGAGGATGCTCTCCATGTCGTCGATGCTGGCTTCCTCCTCCTCGGTCTGCGTGGAAGTGAAGAAACTGGTGGGCGGCATCTGCTTGCTGTCGCCCACGACGATGAGCGCCTTGCCTCGGGCAATGGCGCCGACGGCCTCGCTGGTGGGCATCTGCGAAGCCTCGTCGAAGATGACGAGGTCGAACTTCTCCGACTTCAGGTCGATGTACTGTGCCACGCTGATGGGGCTCATCAGCATACTGGGGCACAGGCGCGGCAGGAGGGTCGGGATGTTGTCGATGATGGTGCGGATGGAGCTGCCCCGTCCGCCGTTGGCGATGTTACGCTTGAGGATGCTGACCTCCGACCCCTCGGCCGATGCCGCCGCTGCCGACGGCACCCGTGCGGCCAGCTTGCTGTAGAGCTCCTCCTTGCCCAGCTCCTGGAAGCGGCGAGTGTCGCGCTTATACTGTTCTATGCGCTGTCGGAACACCTGGCCGTTGAACGAGCGCAGCTGGTCGTCGGCATCGATGGCGACAGCAATGAGGCGGCGGTAGGCCCCTTTCACGAAGGCCGCTATCGCCTCCTGCGGCTTCTCGCCCCTCTCTATCCTTGCCACCACCTGCCCCAGCTTCATCAGGCACAGCTCATGTTTCTTCTCCGTCCACAGACACCAGTCCTTCATCTGACCGAAACTGCCGAGCCAACGGTCTGTCGAGGCAGCTATCTCCTCTGCCGTGTTCTTCCTGTTGGTCTTGGCCGTCAGCTGGCCGGTGAGGGCGTTCAGCTGCCGGAAGAGGGTGAGTGCATCCTGTCCTTCCCCGCTGTCAGGGCCCAGCGTCTGTGCCCCTTTCTGGTAGAAGTCCTTTCGCAGCTGATAGTCGCTGATAAGAGTAAACACCTCGCTAATGTTCGATGCGTCCACATGCCCATAGCGCTGGAAGCCCTTCAGGAATTTCTTCTTGGCGAAATAGCGTGGAAGAAACCATTTGCCCTGTATGTCCTCCCATTGTCGCCTGACGCCTCTCACGTCAGTCGCCAGGATGTCGGCGCTGCACGAGGCGATGGTCCGTGTGTATTCTGTCTGCACCTGCTTGTATTGCTTCAGCAGCAGCCTGATGCCGTCGGTCGTCTCTAAGCGGTTGTTGATGGGCTCCAGCCCATAGAGCGGATGCCGCCCGGGCGTGCCCACGATGTCGAGGATGGTGTCGAGCTGCTCTGTCTGCTCCTTGCACTTTGCCAAGTAGTCGGCAGTCAGCACCTCCTTCTCCGGCAGGCCTTCCTCCATCTCCTCCTGCGGGATGCCCAGGTATTCGGTGATGCAGTCGTAGAGGCTCAGCCCGTTGCTGCCTTTCTGATGGAGGGCTTCCATATAGCCGATGAGACTCTTGCGCTGGGCAAACAGCTCGTCGGCCTTCGCGGCATACTCGGCCGGTTCCTTGATTTTCGTGACGTTCAATACGCGGTCCATCTGCTCCAGGAAGTGTTTCTTCGTGGCCTTGTTGGAATGCAGCTCGAGGCAGAACGGAGCCAGCCCCACCTTTTCCAGTCGCGACTGCACGACGGAGAGGGCAGCCATCTTCTCGGCCACGAACAGCACCCTGCGCCCCTGATAGAGGGCGTTGGCTATCATATTGGTGATGGTCTGCGACTTGCCTGTGCCCGGAGGGCCATGCAGGATGAACGTCCGGCCCCTGCCCGACTCTACGATGGCCTCCATCTGCGAGGAATCGACATCGAGGGGTATGGAGAAGTCCTTGGGCGAGTTCACCTTGTCAATGACACGGGCATCAACGGCCTCTTCCGCCACCCCCTGCTTGTTGCGGCCCTCTATGAGCGATGCCACGACGGGGTGTGCCGCCAGCAGCGGGGCGTTGGCATGGATGTCGTTCCACATGACGAACTTGTTGAACGAGAACAGTCCGAGCATCGACTCTTCCATGACGTCCCACCGGGCAATGTTCTTCACGGCTTCCCTCACGGTGGCCATGATGAGGTTGACGTCCACGCCCTGCTTATCTTCGGGCAACACATCGAGCGAAGTGAGGTTGATTTTGAACTGCTGCTTGAGCAGCTCCACCAGCGTGATGTTGAGGATGGTGTCTTCGTCGCGCGTCCTTATCACATAGTTGTTTCCGCTTTTCCTGATGATATCTACGGGCATGAGCAGGATGGGGGCGAAGCGCGGCACCACGCTTTTTTCGTTTTCATACCATTTGAGCAGGCCCATGGCGAGGAAGAGCGTATTGGCGCCGTTTTCCTCCAGCGAGTTGCGCGAGGCCCTGTACACGAATTTCAGCGCAGCGGCCAGGTCAGACTCGGTGAGATACGACACCAGGTGGTGGTTGTTCCTGATTTCCTCGCCCACCATGTCCCTGAGCCCTGAGGCCTGCAACTTGCTGTCGAAGATG
>JAILAA010000073.1 GCA_024681875.1 Prevotella sp. | reverse complement strand
ATGCTCCATTCGGGTGAAAGGACGGCCTGGTCGTTGTGTAGCCAGAGATGGCGCGTCTCCTGCGGCTCGCCCATGAAGTGACAGATGGCCTGATCCTGCGGCAGCTCGAAGTAGAAGTAGGCCTCCATGCGGCGGCTGTGGGTGTGGGCAGGCATCGTGTTCCATACAGAACCTGGGGCCAACTCGGTCATGCCCATCTGCAACTGACACGTAGGCAACACCTGGTTAACCAGCATCTTGTTAATATTACGCTCATTCGACATCTCCAAGCTTCCCATGTGGGCTACTACGGCGTCTGCCTTCGTCACCTTGCGGCAGGGGTAGGCGGCATGGGCCGTGGCCGAGTTGAAATAGAACTTTGGTGGAAGGGTGGAGGGTTGATGGTGGTGGGTGGAGGGAGCAAAACGCACCTCACGGTCGCCCCTACCGATATAAAGCGCCTCCTTGTAGCCGAGTTCAAAAACCTCGTCACCCACAATGACACGCCCTGGGCCGCCCACGTTGTACACTCCCACCTCGCGGCGCGTGGTGAAGAACGGTGCCTTCAGCGGGTCAATGGCTTCCAACAACAACTCCTCGTCGACGGGCATCGCCCCGCCAACCACCATGCGGTCGTACATCGAATAGACCATATTCACCTCGTCCTTAGCAAAAAGCCTGTCAATGAGGAAGTCTTTGCGCAGCCGCGCCGTATCATAGCATCGCGCGTCGTCGGGATTTGCCGCATAGCGCAACTCGTAGTTTGTTGTCATGGTTAGCTCTAATTGATTTGTTCGGATGCAAAATTAGGAAAAAAAAACGTACTACTGGTTTTTCTTTTACTAAAAAGATTAAAAAAAACACGCATCAAAGCATTTTTCTCAAAAGCTTAGAAAGGAGCAGGGCTATTGAAGGTGAGGCGCTGTTGCGTGACGGGATGGATGAACGAGAGGCTGGCGGCGTGGAGGCAGAGGTGCTGGCCTTTCTCTATGCGATGGCCATAGAGGCGGTCGCCGACAATAGGTGCGCCAAGACCATCAGTATGTGCGCAATGTACGCGCAACTGGTGCGTGCGGCCAGTGTGCGGTGTCAGCGCCACACGGGTAAAGGCGCCCTCATGGCCCAACACCTCATAGTCGGTCACAGCCACTTTGCCGTGCTCGTCATCCACCACCTGGCGCGGACGGTCGTCAATGTCAGGACGCAACGGCAGGCGAATCGTCCCCCGTCCGTCCACCACACCGTCCAGCAGCGCTATATACATCTTATATATCACGCGTGCGCAAAGAACTCCCTCCTTCCGCGTCCGTCCGTGTTCCTCTGTTGCAAAAAGAAACTGCTGCTGAAGGATGCGGTGGGCTTCGCGATTTCTGGCCACAACCATCAAACCACTGGTATCCTGATCTAAGCGGTGCACCATCAACACCTCGCCGTACTGCTGGCGCAGCAGGCTTTCTACCGATTCCTCACCCGTCTTTCCAGGCACAGAGAGCAATCCCGACGGTTTGTCGACGACAATGAGTGCGTCGTCCTCGTAGATTGAGTGGAGGGTGGATTGTAGAGGGTGGATGGAGAATACCACATCTCGCCTCAAAACACTTCTCAATCCACCATCCACCATCGACCCTCCACCATTCAACATCCACTCCAAGATGGGCTTGCATTTACCTCGACAGGCAGGATAGTACTGTCCGTGATGACGCACCTCCATTTTGGGTGAGACACCTTGCCAAAATTCAGCGATAGCCACAGGGCGCAAGTCGTGAACAAAGGCATATTGCAGCAGCTTTGGAGCGCAGCACTCGCCAGAGCCTGACGGCGGTATACGCTGAGACGTATGGGCGAAGATGTCCGTCAGCGTGCGTCGCTCGCCTTGGTCATTCTGCATAACGAACTGGTCGAAAAGCCAGCGCTGCAGGGCATCGGAGCGTTCTTTCCGCTCTTTTTTCATCGCAACAATGCTGTCATCCATGCGCTCAACATCCTTCGCGGCCGTTGTCAGCTGCTGTTCCCATCGCTTCTTCAGCCGACGCAGCTCTGCCTTCTGGTACTGGCTCTCCTTGATGAGCTGAGCATTGTCGGTTTCATTTCTCATCTCATCGCGCCGTGCCTTCGCTGCCTTCATCATCGTCTTGTAAGAAGCGATTTCGTCCTCGGCCTCGCCCTTCAGTTGGGCAAGCGCTGCCTTTGCCGACACATAATCACTGGAACTTTCGAGCTGAGCAATACGCTGGTTGATGGTTGAAATACGTGTCTCCTCCTGCTTGAAGTAGCCGTCGGGCTGCAAGTAGTCGAAGACGGCCGGCACGAACCACGGCCAATCCTCGCGTCCCCCCAGCTGGCCGCTGTAGGCAGCAAGGAATCCCACGGTGCCGTCCTTCTGCTGACACACCAACACGCCCAGCATCTTGCCCTGCATCACCTCTCCATAGAGCTCGCTTTGTGCCACATAGTCACACACCCGTCTGGCCGCCTCCACACACAGTGGATGTGGCTCATAGTCGAAGGGGTTGTTAAGCTGCGACGGCAGCTCACCCTCGACCTTCAACGGATGGAACACGTCATCTGTCATTCCCCTTTCAAAAAGCGCCCTGCAAAATTACGCAATATTTGCAAATAAGGAGAAAAAAGAAACGGGAAAAATTGTAGATACGATGGATTCTTCGTATATTTGCGCACAGATAGCTGACAACAAAATGAAAAAGACATTGTTTGCCCTCGCCATTGGGCTTTTCGCCTGGCTCATGCCGCTTTGCGCACAGGAATGGACGCTCGTATGGAGCGATGAGTTCAACACCGACGGACGTCCCGACGATGCCACTTGGAGCTTCGAGCAGGGCTTCGTGCGCAACCACGAGGACCAGTGGTATCAAGCCGAAAACGCCTGGCAAGAGGACGGGTTGCTCATCATCGAGGCAAGGCGCGACGACAAGCCCAACCCCACTTACCGGCCCAACGCCCATTACTGGGGTGCCCAGCGCGAGCGCATCAGCTATACATCGGCCTGCCTGCACACCCGAGGAAAGCGCGACTTCCTCTACGGACGCATGGAGGTGTGTGCAAGAATACCTACAGCAGGAGGAGCATGGCCAGCCATCTGGACGCTGGGTAGCGGCATGGCGTGGCCGTCGTGCGGGGAAATAGACCAAATGGAGTTCTACCGCATCAACGGTATTCCCCACATCCTCGCCAACGTGGCCTGGGGCAACGACAAACCCTTCGAGCCAGTATGGAACAGCCGCCGCGTGCCCTTCACACATTTCACTGCAAAAGATCCGGGCTGGGCCCTGAAGTTCCACGTATGGCGTATGGACTGGGATGAGACGGCTATCCGTCTCTACCTTGACGACGAACTGCTGAATGATGTACCGCTGAGCACTACCGTCAACGGCGCCATCGGCGGACATAGCAACCCGTTTACGCAGCCACAGTATATCCTACTGAATCTGGCTCTTGGCGGAGACTGCGGCGGCACCATCGACGACAACGCCTTCCCCATGCGCTACGAAATCGACTACGTCAGAATTTACAAGAAGAGCCTCAGCAATGAGTAAGTCGAAAGGCGTAGTGAGCTTGATGTTCTCGCGATTGCCCTCCACCATTGTCACATCATGTCCGTAAGCCTCGACGACAGAAGCGTCATCAGTAAAAGCATCTCGATAAGACTGGCGGTTGGCCTCTTTTAACAACTGTATGCTGAAAGTCTGCGGCGTCTGCACCAGGCGGTAGTCGCCACGATATACATTTCCTTTCTCTACATGGCGCAGCGTCTCGACTACAGGCATCACGGGAATGACGGCGCCGCTGGTGCGTGCAGCCTCATAACAGCGGGCTATGACATCGACGCTGACGAAGGGTCTGACGCCATCATGCACACCCACCACGCCCTGCTCGTCGTCGGGAATCAGCTTCAACCCGTTTTGCACAGAATGGAAACGCGTCGCTCCGCCGTCGGCCAACTGACAGGGCACATCGAAATGATGCTCCAAACACAATGAGCGCCAGTATTCCTGTTGCTCACGGGGCAATACGAGGATGATGCGCAACGACGCAGAGTAATCGCGGAAGCGCTGAATCGTGCGCATGAGGACTGGCACGCCGCCTACAGGCAGAAATTGCTTGGGCAAGTCGCCACCCATTCGGAGGCCCTTGCCTCCTGCTACAATAATGATATAATCAGCCATACGCCTGCAAAGGTAATCATTATCATCCAAAACAATGCGACTTTTGGATAGTTTTATTTATCTATTGAAGCGCCCCGAGTTATTTTAGCTCCTGATCACCTTGTCGCCTTACGATATTCCGATGGTGTTATCTTGAATCTCTCGCGGAACAAGGTATTAAAATGGCTGCGGCTGACAAATCCGCTTTCCTCAATGATGATGCCAATTGATTTGTTCGTCTCGGCCAGCAGCTGAGCAGCATGGCGCAATCGCCAGTCTTCGATGAAGTCACCCACAGTCTGTCCGTTGTCACATTCACGTATGGCATTGGCCACCTGATTATAGTTGGCGCCCAGCATCTGCGCCATAGTGTCGCGGTTCATCTTGCTGTCGGTATATGGCATTTGCTCCTCCATCAGCTTTACGATGCGCTGATACAGCTGCTGTGAGGCCGAGAGAGCCGTCTCAGGCGTCTTCACCAGCGTTTGTTCAGCCTCTTTCTCCTTTTCCAGCATCTGCTGTATGGTTTCGAAGAGGTCGCGGTTGCGCTTGTTCAGTCGCCGCCTATCCACGATGAAGCGCCACATAGCAAGTCCGGCCAGTATGAGTATGGCGGCAAGTGCGATGATTGTGATCAGGTGTATGCGCTCGCTGGCTTCTTTCTCCTTCAGTGCCATCTCGGCCTCCTGCGTCTTGAACCTCACCTCATATTCTTCGGCCTTGCTGTCGCGCTCACGGGCTGTGATGCTGTCTTGGATGACAGAGGCACGTGTGGCTGCTTCGAAGGCTTGGCGATAATCCCCCAAGGCCTTGTACAAGTTGGCTTTGTTGATGAATAGGGTGCGATATTGCTCACTGATGGAGTCGCCCTGCTGCAGCAGGAATCCTTCCTGCCGCTCGCTAAGCAGTTCTACGCGCTCCTTGTTGCCCGCCTTGACGTAGTAGGGCAGTATGTTGAACTGTCCTATGGGTGAGGCGGCATAGGCCGTATTCTCATAGTTCTCGGCAGCTATGCGTGCTTCGTCCATGTTTCCCATCTCGGCTTCGCAGCAGGCCAGGATGCAATAGGCTCCGCCTCGTTGTCGCTCGAAGTATCCTAAAGGCATGTTCACTCCCTTCTTCTCCATCTCGTCCACATAGTCAAGCCGTTCGCGGCAAACCTTGGCCGCTTCAGCGTGAAGATTCCTCTCTGCCAGCCGCTGGGCCAACAGACTCATATAATACGATGCTTTGGGTAGTGCTCCTAAGTCATCGCTGCTTCTGATGATGTCGATGGCCTTCCTCAGATACTTCTCGCCGGAGCCAGGGCGCTGCAGCTCCATAGCAGAACCTGCCGTAGCGTAAAAGGATGCCTCCAAGCGTACGAAATTCCGCTGGCGGGCCAGTTCGATGCCCTCCAGTGCCGCGCTCAGCGTCTCTTCGGCTTTACCTTCCGACATGCAGAGCGTACAGAATGCGTCAAGCGTTGAGAGGTAGACATCGCTTGTGCGGTCCAGCCCCTTGCGGTCCAGCACCTGCCGCATGTAGTGGCGGGCTTGTACACGGTCGTGCAGCCCGGTATTATACACATAGCCACGCATCATGTTACAGCTGTCAGCGGTCATCGTGCCCTTCACCTCAGCGGTGTCGATAAGACCCAGACAACTTCCGGCTCCTTGACGAAATTCATGCTGATATATGTAAACGTGTAGATGCTGTCGGCATCTGAAAGCGGAAGTGTGGCTGGCACCTCCTGTCGTTGACAAGCTGCCAACGTCAACAGTGCCGCAGCGATAAAGTCAAGTCTTTTCATACCATGTTGATTTCTTGCGGCAAAAGTAAACATAATTCTCAAAAGTTGCTAACAAAATTCTCAAATTCATCATACAACGCGCTGCTGCATCACTGCATCAGGTGTGTACCTCATAGGGGGCGGACAAAATGATTGGAGGAAAAGAATGAGGGCAATGTATTGCGAAAAACTGCCAAAAATGCAACTTGTGCGCCACGAGAACAAAATTGTGCGCCACAAGAACATAACAATGGGCAGTATTTCATACTTTTGCAAGCGAAATGAAATTTTTAGAACAAGAACAGAAGATTACACCCACCCAGTATTGAAGATAGTTGTTGAGGCGGCCAGAGCCTTTACATTCATAAAAACAAAAAAGTCATCATCAAATAATCTCAGAATGAATAAAGAATCAAACTCGACAAACTGGCAATTGGGAGAAACCGTCATTTTGCCGGAGAAGACAATACCATTGAAGAAGGATGGAACGCGTACTTATGAGCGATTGAGCGGCTCGCGCTACATCTGTGTACGCGAAGCCACGGAAGGGCAGCGCGGCATTCTTGCCAAGATGCTTGGCCGTTTCATTCCCGAGCGAATCATCATGGTCGGCGGTCAACCCTTCTGCAAAGACATCCGCGAGGAGCTCTTCATCGGACGTCGCTATTTCAGCTACCCCTTCCCCTCGGTCCATGAATTAAAAGAAGTGCTCGACATTATCAGCAACACCCCGTCGCTGCTCAAACGGTTTGAGGAGGCTAGAATGCCGTTCAATCCTCAATCATCATTCTGGGTAAGAGAGACAGCCAGCACCTTTTTCATCAAGAAAAGGCCCCAATTTTACGATGCCCATACCGACACGCTCTGCACCCCATCCGATGATGCCACCCACTACCGCCTGACGATGGCATATTTCCATCATGGAGAGGTGACGTGGTGAAATAGACATAAAAAACCAACATAATATATATATGAAACGAATTCATCTGATTGTAATCCTGGTAGCAGCGGCGCTGATGGCGGGCTGCGGGCAAAAAGGAAAGCGAACGGTCCTTGTTGGCCATTTTCTGTCGGCGGATGACGCACCAGAGTACGTAACCCTGTTCAATGCGGATACGGGAAAAGATGAGGTCAACGTGCCCGTAAAAGACGGCATGTTCCGCTACGACGTGCCCAGCGACAAGACGACCCTCATGACCGTCCGTTTCGGTCAGTACGGCAACGGCTGGAAGGAGAGTTTCATCCCCGAAGGTGACACGGTGCGCTACGAGATAGACGGCCTCAAGACGGTTGCCGAGGTGTTCGTACCCGAGACGTCGCTCAACTTTGCGGCGCGCGATTTTGGGCGGTTCTGCGTGGACGTGCTTCCTCGCCTGGATACCGACTCAGCCAGCGTCGGTGAGTTACTGGACTACTGCCTCCGACTGATTGACGAGCATCCGTCAGATTTTCTCGGTTACGCAGGTCTGATATACGCTTCGCGTGCACAGGTGACAGAGGAGGAGTGGTTGGCACTGGCGGACAAGCTGTCGCCTGAGATTCAGGCCAAACAGCATGTACAGGAGCTGAAAGCCATGTATGCGGCTCAGAGAGAGAGTGAAGGTGCTGAATCCGACAGTCAGTGATTCCGAGGCTAAGTCAGAATCGGGTCTATCTTCCTTCTCAAGACACCCCAATTTGCCCAAAAAGCTGCACGACATTTGAAAACCGTGCAGCTTTTTTCTGCATCAGCAAGGGCGTGGTGATGATTCGCCAAGCAATAGCCACGCTCTGCTGCGACGGTGTGTAGCTGGTGGTTGGAAAAAAAATGGTGGCAGAGGTTAGATTATTTTGGTTGTTATACGCTGCGAAGTTACGAAAAAAAAAGAATGAAAAGCCAAAACTATTTGAGCATCTATTACGGGATGACATGTAAGATTGTAAAGAAAAATGACAAGAATTTTGAGTAATTCTTGACAATAAAAATTTTCAATCTAGAATGGAATAACGCCAGAATCGGCTCCATCTTGCTTCTCAGGATACATAATCACGCCAAAAAAACTGCACGTTTTTTGAAAACTGTGCAGCTTTTGGGGCATCAGGAGGGCATTTCCAGCCCCAAAAATGGGTTCCACAACTTCGTATAGAGGCTACTTTTTTTAAAAAGTGAGCTCCCTATGAAAAAATCTAACGCTAGATTTTTTTGCGCGAAGCTTCAACAACATGACAAACAAGCTTGAAAAACATCCATTCTCCTGATTCTCAACATAATAAGCAAACACCTTCAAAACTGCAATATTTCCAGAAAAGAATTCTTTGGTCCAGAATTTTTAAAATATGAGGGCGTTAATCAGGAATGGCTGTAAAGATTCCAGAAAGATCATTATGAAGTTTCTAGCATTTTATCTTGGAAAATGAACGGAAAATAAAATATTTTATGTAAGTTTGCACGCTAAAACGTCACAAGCTGTAACTACCTGACCATACGTGTGAAGCGAAAAATGAAAAAACACCTACTAACACTACTCTGCCTGCTATGCTGCGCCACAACGTTGGCTGACGTCATGTGGTTTGACGGAACAAATCCCGTCAGCTTCCAAATCGTTGGCAAGACCGATGCTGTGGTGAAAATGGCCCTGGAAATGTTTGCTGACGACATGGAGATGGTCACTGGCAAGCGGCCTGTGGCATCTCGTCATGCCAGCATCTGCATTGTACAGGGCAAGGGGCAGGACGACGGATTCTGCCTGAGGGTGAAGGACGGGCAGGTGGTTGTGGAGGGACATAATGCCCGCGGCACGGCCTACGGTTTGCTGGAGCTGAGCCGCATGGCGGGCGTGTCGCCGTGGGTGTGGTGGGGCGATGTGCGTCCCCACAGCCGTTCCTACCCTCTGCTGCTGCCCGACTCTTTTTGTATGGAGCACACGCCAAGCGTGGCATATCGCGGCATCTTCATCAACGATGAGGACTGGTCGTTGCGCCAGTGGTCGACTGACGACATGGGGCCTCAAACCTACAAGCGACTGTTCCAGCTGATGCTGCGCCTGAGGGCTAACACCCTATGGCCGGCCATGCATGAGGGTACGCGCGGGTTCTTCACAGTCAGTGGGAACAAAGAGATGGCCGACTCATTCGGCATCGTCATCGGTACGTCACACTGCGAGCCGCTGCTCAGGAACAACGTAGCCGAGTGGGACACGAAGGTGCGTGGCCCCTACAACTACATGACCAACCGCCGACAGGTGCAGCAATACTGGGCGGAACGACTGAAGGAGGTGCGCGGCTCGGAGGAGTTGTTTACTATTGGTATGCGTGGCATCCATGACGGTTCGATGGAGGGCGTGAAAACCAAGGAGGAGAAACTTCAGGGCCTGCAGCAGGTTATCGACGACCAGCGGGAGCTGATACGTAAATACTACGATAAAAGGGTGGAGCAGGTGCCGCAGGTCTTCATTCCCTACAAGGAGGTGCTGGAGATTATGGAGAGCGGGCTGCAAGTGCCCGACGATGTGACGCTGATGTGGTGTGACGACAACTACGGCTACCTGACACGCCTGCCCGACGAAGAACAGCAGCAGCGCAAGGGTGGCGGAGGCATCTACTACCACCTGAGCTACTGGGGACGTCCGCACGACTATCTTTGGCTGACGACGACGCAGCCGGGACTGATCTACAACGAGATGCGAACCGCCTACGACCATAACTGCCGCCGGTTGTGGATTGCCAACGTGCACGACCCGAAGGTGGCGGCCTACGACTTGGAGCTGTTTCTGGATATGGCTTGGGATATCGACGCCATTCAGCCGCAGACCATCAACCAGCATCTTGAGCACTGGCTCTCGACGCAGTTCGGCAGCGAGGTGGGCAAGGCCATCGCTCCTGCCATGCGTGAGTGGTATCGCCTGAACGCCATCCGTCGTCCTGAGTTCATGGGCTGGACGCAGGTAGAGCTCGACAAGAAACAGTATCCTGGCGGCAAGTCGGTGCCCTCAAGTACAGAGTTCACGCTGAAAGAGTCTTACGAGCGTATGGAGGCCTTCGCCCACATAGAGGCCACCGTCGACGTCTATCGCCCTCTGGTGACGGAGGGTCAGCAGGATGCTTACTTCGCCCATGTGCTCTATCCCGTCCATGCCGCTGCCGCCATGAGTCGCAAGATGCTCTCTGGCGAGGAAGAGAGCCGCTGGGCCTATGACGACATACAACGGCTGACGGAGCACTACAACACGATGGGAGGAGGCAAGTGGCGCGGCCTGATGTCGGCGGCTCCACGCCATCTTCCCGTCTTTGGCGAAGTGCGTACCACGCTTTCGCAACAGCCACCATCAACCATCAACCATCAACCATCTTACGTGGCTCGCAACGCCTGCGACTACCAGCAGGGCGAGGGCAGGACAGTACAGATGCTGGGCCACTCGATGAACGCTGTCAGCATACCGAAAGGCTGCGAACTCGTCTATGAGTTCGAAAGCCCTTTAGAGGGCGATGCCGTGCTCTACACTGCTATGATTCCCACACAGCCCCTTTGCCCCCCAGCCCCAGGGGGACTGTCTGAAAAGACTGAGGGAAGGGAGGGCGATCTGCGCTATCAGGTGACGCTGGACGACCAGCAGCCTGTCGTCATCTCGCTGAAGGAGCCCTACCGCTCGGAGCGTTGGAAACAGAACGTGCTGCGCTGTCAGGCGCTGACGAAGACGCCCGTCAAGCTGTCGAAGGGGCAGCATACGTTGAAGATAAAGGCCCTTGACGACCACATCATAGCCGACCAGTGGATGCTGGACTTCTTTCCAGACCGTCAGTTCTACGTTATTCCTAACACACAACCTTTGCAATGATGAATCGACTACTGACACATCATTACCTTGCGTGCCTGACGGGCAGAGCTCACCATATCATTTGTATCTTCTTGTTGAGTTTTCTGATGACGATGGCTCAAACAACTGGATTCAGTCTGCCTGTTAAGGAACAGAATGGAGAAGAGCTGACATGCAGTATGCAGGACAGCGAGGGCTACTGGTGGTATGGCGGCAAGGGAACTGGTCTGTGCCGTTTCGACGGATACGAGACTGTATCTTTTCGCAGCGACCGACAACATCCTGATTTGCTGCGCAGCAATGATGTGCTATGCATGACAGAGCAGAAAGATAACGCTGAGATATGGTTTGGCACGAGGGAAGGGGCATATATCCTGAGCAAGAAAGACTATACGGTGCGCCCCATTGTATTGAAGAGCACACAGGAGGACAATGAGTTGGCAGACAAACGCATTACCTGTATGCTGACGGAGGCTAACGGCAGTGTGTGGCTGGCGTATCGTAACCAGTTGTTGCATTTCTCGGCTAATTCAGAACTGATAGAACGGTTTGAAACAACGTGGGAGGGCAAGAACCGCAGCGTCTTGTCGTTCTGTTTCGATGCTGACAGCACGCTTTGGGCAGGGTTGTGGAATGGCGGAGTCGTCTATTTGAAAATGGACAATGGCCGACGATTGATGTTCAATGCACAATGGACCGACTATCCAAACGACCCGACAACCCATCTCCCCGACGACCAAACGACGAAACTCATGCTTGATTCCGTGATGGGTGAGCTGGCTCCCAGCAACGATACCACTGTTCTGTCGTGGGTTAGGACACTCTCCCCTCTGGAGAAAAGCCAGAAGGAAGCTTTCTATATTGGCACCTACCATTCGCTCTATCGCTACGACGGGCAACAAGTGATGCAGCTGCAGACAGACCTCGACAAGGTGCGAAGCATGGCTTATTCTGAGAATTCGAATACGCTCTATCTGTTGAGCAAGGCGCGTGGTGTCTGTCAGTGGAAAGACGACAAACTGGAGGTGCTCCTTGACAGCACACAGTTCCGACAGCTCCAGCTGCAAGGTGATACGGCGTTGCTGCTGTCAGAGGGTGTAGGCGGTGTCAACATGCTTAACCTGCACACGATGAAGCTGATGGCAGACACGACAACCGCCGATGTACATCCCGTCGTCACTGCCTATACGATTAACGGCACAAAACAGCTGATGGCCTACGGACAACAGGTACTTACATTGCCTAAAGGTACAGACTTGGTAGAAATATACCTTTCCACCCTCGACTTCGACCATGCCCCACAGGTGCAGTTTGCCTATCGGCTGAACGAAAAAGACAAGTGGACGGAATTGTCTGAGGGCGAGCATATCGTAAAATTCGCCCACATGCCCAGCGGCGAAAGCCAACTGCAGGTACGGGCCACCGACACTTATGGACGCTGGAGTGCTCCAACGACAGTATTGACCATTGTGCGCCCTGCTGTTTGGTATGAGTACACATGGTTGTGGGTATTTCTGGCCGCGGTATTTTTTGTGGGAGGATTCTTTTTGCTAAGAAGAAGGAGAAAAACGACAACAATGGAAGCCATAGCGCCCACAGAAAACGCGGAATCCTCTGTGGACTCTGTCTCCTCCGAGTCTTCTGTGCCAAGCGCATTGCCCGTCGCCGACCAAGAGTTTCTCGATAAAGCCATCGCAGCCGTATCAGCTCATATCATTGACTCCGATTATTCCGTTGATGCACTGGCCAGCGACCTGTGTATGAGTCGTGCCAGCCTGCATCGCAGGATGCGTGCCATCTCAGGACAGACACCCACCGAATTCATACGTAACCAGCGTCTGGAGCATGCCGCCCATCTGCTCCGAACCACCTCGCACAGCGTCAATGAAATATCCGATCTCGTAGGTTTCTCCTATGCCAGCTATTTCACCAAATGTTTCAAGGAAAAGTATGGTATGCTGCCCAAAGACTACTAAAACAGGCACTTTTGCAACGATTTTCTTATTATCTGCGACGAGGTTTTTAGTAAATTAGAGAAAAAGTTCCGACCTTTGCAGCGTGAATTTCAATACCGCGAAACTACTTAAGAACTAATCTCTAAATGAAAACTCTCAGATTCTTACTCATGGCAGCGACTGCGTTACTGCCTTTGACCATGACCGCACAGCGCTTGCAACAGAAAACAGGGCGCGGTGTAGTGGCTGTAAACCGTTCAGGCAGCACCATTCGTAGTGTGACATCGGCAGCTGGCACAGGATCGCTTATTTCCTGGCGCAAACTGGCTGAGGAGCCGGAAGGCACAACCTATAACGTCTATAAACGTGCAAAAGGCACTACGGACTACACGAAAGTCAATTCGCAGCCCCTGACAGTCACCTGTCTTTCGACAACGCTGACCAGCAATACCGAGTATGCGGTGACGGCTATCTCGCCCGATGGCGTGGAAGGAGAGAAAAGTGCACCTTTCACCTATAAGACGCAGGCATACCCCAACGTGTGGTTTAACTTCAACTTCGACAATAACGTCATCCAGCGCAATGACTACCGCACAAAGTTCGTGTGGCCCATGGACCTGAACGGCACGGGCGAATACGATGCTGTGGTGGTGGACCGCCTCTTTGCAGGTGCTGCCAATGGCGAAGAAAGCGATGAGTCGGAGAACACGGCAACCACTTCACACAAGATTCAGGCCTACAAGCTGGACGGCACATTGTTGTGGACTGTAGATATGGGGCCCAACGTGAATATCTGCAGCGGTCAGAACGATATGGTGGTGGCCTACGACATCAACTGTGACGGCCGTTGCGAGGTGATGATCAAGTCGAGCGACGGTACACGTTTCTGGGACAAGGAGAACGAGACGTGGGGCAAGTATGCCATGGGCAGCGACACGCCCGATGTGGACGGCGACGGCATCGTGGATTACCGTACACAGGAGACGCGCAACCGTCCGTTCTATATCTCCGTGATTGATGGTGCCACAGGAGCCGAAATAGCCTGCAGCGAACTGAAATACAACGAAGTGACTGACGGCTCGGACAGCTATAACCGCACCTCGCGTCCTCGCTATATGAGCGATGGCTACAGCGCTATGGACGGTCATTTCTGTATCTGCTATCTTGACGGCATACACCCCTCGCTGGTGATGGAATGTCTGGACCGTGACAAGGACAAGAACCACCATAACTACGTGTTCACCTGGGACTACGACTGGACGGGCAACACACCCACGAACTGGCACCACTCGGCCACATGGAGCCGTAACGACAAACGGCCATGGCCCGCTGAGTTTCACCAGCTGCGTGTGGCTGACGTGAACGGCGACGGTTGTGACGAGATGATACAAGGTGGCTACTCGGTGAATCCTCATACCAACTGGTTTCAGAGTCCGGGCATAGGTCACGGCGACCGCTATATCCTCAGCGACATCGACCCCGACCGCCCCGGCCTTGAGGTCTTCGCCATACAGCAGAGTGCATTACTCGGCCAGTTGCTCTACGATGCTGAGACGGCTGAGAGAATCAAGGAGTGGTATCTGCCCAGCGTCTATGACGTGGGGCGTGGAGCCTGCTTGGATATTGATGCTTCCCACAAGGGCTATGAGATATTGAGCTACGCCGATGAGTTTGTCTATGACTGCAAGGGTGAGAAGACGGGACAGACCCGCACGGGCTCGATGTTCGAGGGTGTATGGTGGGACGGACGCCTGCAGCGCGAGTGGCTCAACTCGCCTGGTGGCAGCGGCTGGGGCACCAATGTGATGATTACCCGCGTGCTGGGCGACCGTCTCTGTGAGTTCTCGCAGGAGTCTTCATGGGCTACCCACGGCGGCACTGGAACCCGTCCGGCTTTCATGGGCGATATCATTGGCGACTGGCGCGAGGAAATCATTCTGGCCAAGCAGGATGCCAACGGCTCAACGGGTCTGGTGGGTTATACTACCAATATCCCCACCACCTATAGCATCTATTGCCTGCAGCAAGACCCTCACTATCGCGGCGACTGCACTACCCGCGGCTACTATCAGCACCCCAACACAGGCTTCTATCTTGGTGGCGACATGCCCATGCCACCCTTGCCACCTGTCTTCACTGCCGATGTGCGCAATGAGATGGCAAGCGGCAAGAGCGTGATGTTCGACCTGCAGGGCGATAACCATTCGCCATTGACTATTGACCATTCACCCACAGTGCTCTATTTGATGAACCCGCGTGGTCACGACTATACTTTCAATGGTAACGGAACTTCCGGCAGCGGTCAGCTCATCAAGTCGATGCAAGGCACGGTGACGTTTAACTGCAACCTTGGTCATACGGGAAAGAATATCATCAGCGAGGGAACGCTTCAGGTTGGCGGCACTATTAGCGGCCCAATAGAGTTGCGGGCACGAGGAACTCTTAGTGGCAACGCTGTGCTGAACGACACCATTACCTTCGAGGGTGCTTTGAACTATGAGGGTTGTCGCTTGATGCCTGAACCAGTTATCACCTGCAAGAAGAGCGTTACAATACCTGGCGATGTATATATTGAAATAGAGCCTGGCAACAAAGTCGTTGTAGAAGGTGACCTTGTTTTCAGGAATACCAACTACATCACTGTGAATCTTGACAACAAGGATGCGGCAGAATATGTCATTGCCGAATGTACGGGTACGCTGACCTGCGACCCGTCGAAACTGAAGGCCCGCGGACTGGACGGTATTAACTACGACTTAGTTGTTGCCGACAATAAACTTGTCCTGAAGATTCACGCGACCCGTGCTCCCGCTGAAAACGTCGTATGGACTGGCAACGAAAGTAAGGTGTGGGACTATAAGGCTCTGAACTTCGACTACAACGGTGCAACGGCGTTTGTGGCTGGCGATCAGGTCGTGTTCAATGCTCAGGCTAGTCAGAAGACCATCACCCTCAACGAGCCGATGGTCACCAACGGCGTGTTCTTCGATAGCGGGAAATATACACTTTCGGGCGAGGGCGGCATTTCTGGCGAGGGTGATGTGACTGTAAACCGCGATGCCAATGTGACCCTCAATATGAAGTATAGCGACTATACAGGCAAAACCATTATCAATGGCGGTACGCTCACTGTTCCCAACTTCTACGACGGTGGTCAGAAGAGTGCCATCGGAGCTTCGACGGCTGCAGAAGGTAATCTGCAAATCAATGGGGGAACGCTGGTACTCTCAAAAGACAATATGGCTACCGACCATATCGTAACTCTCACGGATACGGCCACCGTCCGCGTGACTGCAAGTAACAGTGCCCTGACGCTGAAAGGGCAGGTGAAGGGAACGGGCTATCTTCTGAAGGACGGCCCCGGGCGCATCAACTTCAACTATGGCGGAACGAACAGCTTTGCGGGGGTCATCGTGAAGAAGGGAACGATAGCCCAAGGTGCCTGGAACACCACCTTCGGCAAGGTTGGCGGCCCGATGCTACTGGCTGGCGGCGAGGTACATCAAATAGATGTGAACAGCACCAGCACCGTGCCGACATTTAATCATGCAGTCACCGTTCAGGAAGGTACCACCAATAAGATTGTCGGCTCTTCACGCGGCAAGATCAACGGCACGTTTAAAGGAAGTGGAAACCTCACGATTCAGACGAGATATGTGCGCTGCGATGTGGGTGCGAACTTCAGCCAGTTTGAAGGCCAGTTGACTGCCATAGGCGATGGCGGCAACTTCCGCTTGATGTCAAACGTTACCGATATGTCGAAGGCCCGTCTCATTGTCGGTGCTGGTACTACGGTCTCTCATATGGCCAGCGGCGGCAGTGGCGAAGCCACGGCCACCTTGAAAATCGGGTCGCTTACCGGCACTGCTACCGACGGTGTGCTGGGTGGCGGTCAGAGCACCTATCAGATAGGCTATCGGAATGAGGACACATCTTTCTCGGGTCTGCTAAAGGCGAAGAGCATTATCAAAGTGGAAACTGGCAAGCTGACGCTGAAGACGGCTGGTCATACTTCTCCGATTACCGTCCAAGATGGCACGTTGGAACTGCAGAACACCTCAACGAGCATACTGTGCAACGGTCTTATCACTGTGACCAAGGGCGGCACGCTTACCGGTACTGCCACCGTTCAGAGTGTCGCCATGAAGACCGGTGCTATTTACTCCTGTACTCTGACAGCATCGTCCAATTCGCGGCTTACTGTGAAGGGAAACCTTACTCACGCTGGCGATACGCTGCTGGTGCGTATCCCTTCCAATCGTAAACTCAAGAAAGGCGACGAGCTGACCGTCTTCAATGTGCAAGGCAACCACTCGGGCCATGTCATGGTGAAGGCCGAGGCAGAGGATGGCACCAACTATGAGTTCGAAACCACCCAACTGCTCACCGATGGCATCATACGCGTAAAGTCTGTAGCTACAGGAATCCTTTCAATTGACAATGACCCATTGACAATAGAGAATAAAGTCTATGACCTTCAGGGCCGTAGCGTGCAAACACCGAAACGAGGAATATACATCCAAAACGGTCAGAAAATCCATTTGAAGTAAGGTATGAGACGGATATTCCTACTCAGCATCTTGATGATGTTTGCTATAGCCCTGCAGGCTGTGGAGCGGCAGAAGCTGAATTTCAATGCAGACTGGCGGCTATGCGTTGGCGATGTGCCTGAGGCTTCGAAGCCAGAGTTCGACGATAGCCAGTGGCAACGAGTGACACTGCCCTATGCTTTCAATGGCGACGAGGCATTCCGCAAAGACATTGTCGACTTGACGGACACCATCTGTTGGTACCGAAAAGAGTTTTCTCTCACCTCTCACCCCTCACCCCTCACCTCTAAATACTTTATTGAGTTCGAGGGCGTACGTCAGGGCGCAGATGTTTATCTGAACGGTCATCACGTGGGATTCAGCGAAAACGGAGTGATGGCCTTCGGTTTCGACTTGACCCCCTACATCAAGGAGGGCGAGAATGTGCTGGCCGTGCGTTGCGACAACAGCTGGACGTATCGTTCACGCAAGCATGACAGCCGCTATCAGTGGAACGACAAGAACTTCAACGCCAACTACGGCGGCATCCCGAAGAATGTGTACCTGCACATCACAGACAAGCTTTATCAGACACTACCGCTCTATTCCAACCTTGGTACGACAGGCACCTATATCTACGCCACCGACTTCGACATACCCGGGCATAAGGCTACCGTTCATGCAGAGAGTCAGGTCAGGAACGAGGATACGCAGGCACGAACCTTTATATATGATGTCCAAGTGCTTGATGCCGACGACAAGGAAGTGGCACATTTCCATAGCTGGCCCATCACCATACAACCTGGCGAGACACGCACTGTCGATGCACGTCAATTAGTGGAGGACTTGCACTTCTGGTCATGGGGCTACGGCTACCTCTATACCGTCAAGACAAATCTCCTCGAAGATTCTGTATGTTGCGATTGTGTCGCAACCCGCACCGGCTTCCGCAAGACACACTTCGGCGAAGGTAAGATATGGCTGAACGACCGCTGCCTGATGGTTCATGGCTATGCCCAGCGCACCTCGAATGAGTGGCCGGGTGTGGGCATCTCGGTTCCTGCTTGGCTGAGCGACCACAGCAATGGGCTGATGGTCGAGTCGGGCGGCAACCTGGTGCGCTGGATGCACGTCACGCCCTGGAAGCAGGACATCGAGTCGTGCGACCGCGTGGGACTGATCCAGGCCATGCCTGCCGGCGATGCCGAGAAGGATGTCGATGGCCCTCGATGGACACAGCGCACGGAGCTGATGCGCGATGCCATCATCTACAACCGCAACAACCCCAGCATCATCTTCTATGAGGGTGGCAACGAGAGCATCAGCCGCGAACACATGCTCGAGCTGAAGACCATCCGCGACAAGTACGACCCTCATGGCGGACGTGCCATCGGCTCTCGCGAGATGCTCGACATCAACGAAGCTGAGTACGGCGGTGAGATGCTCTACATCAACAAGTCGGGCAAACATCCCATGTGGGCTATGGAGTACTGTCGTGACGAAGGCCTGCGCAAGTACTGGGACGAATACTCCTATCCTTATCACAAGGAAGGCGACGGACCGCTCTACCGCAATGCACCTGCCCTCGACTACAACCACAACATGGACGCCTTCGCCTGCGAGATGGTGGAGCGCTGGTACGAATACTGGCTGGAGCGTCCCGGCACAGGAAAGCGCGTCAGCAGCGGAGGCGTGAAGATCGTGTTCAGCGACACCAACACCCACCATCGCGGCGAGTCGAACTTCCGCATGAGCGGCGTCACCGATGCCATGCGCATCCCCAAGGATGCATTCTATGCCCACCAGGTGATGTGGGACGGATGGGTAGAGGCTGAAGGCGACCACACCCACATCGTGGGACACTGGAACTACGAGGCTGGCACGGTGAAAGATGTATACGTCATCTCTACCGGCGACAAGGTAGAACTCACGCTGAACGGAAAGCCGCTTAGCATCGAGCCCGAGCGCAAATGGAAATGGCTCTTCACCTTCAAGAATGTCAAGTTCGAACCCGGAACGCTTGTTGCCGTCAGCAATAACGCCTCAGGCGCCATCACCTCCAGCGACACGCTCTTCACTGCCGGCGAACCCACTCAGCTGCGCATCACTCCCATCCAGAATCCTGAAGGTATGAAGGCCGACGGTGCCGACATGGTGCTCCTGCAGGTGGAGGTGGTCGACAGGCAGGGACGGCGCTGTCCGCTCGACGACCGCATGGTCAACTTCCAACTCTGGGGCGAGGGCGAATGGATTGGCGGCATCGGCACTCGCGACAACCGCCAGTACCAGCGCGACAATGCCAACAACGACAAGTCGCTGCTCGACTCTGCCAACAAGCGCAACACTTCCGACAACTACGTGGGACACATGTCACTGCCCGTAGAGTGTGGTGTCAACCGTGTGCTCGTGCGTTCAACTACTAATGCCGGAGAGATTGGCATCGGCGTGCAGGCTGAAGGACTGCGACCTGCCTACCTCACCCTCAAGACACAGGACGTCGACGCAGCCAAGTATCTGCCGCAGTACACCCTACCCTGCCACCTGCAGCGTGGCGAGACACCCCTCACGCCCAGCTATCATGACGTGAAGCAGACCGTCGACATCGTCAGTGCACAGGCAGGTTCGAATGCCGACAACGTGCAGAAGAGCTACGACGACAACGAACTTTCGGAATGGTCGAGCGACGGCGAGAAGGCCAACGCTTGGGTCACCTACCGCCTCAGCCGCAAGGCCAGCGTCGACGAGCTCACGCTGAAGCTCTCCGGCTGGCGCAACCGCTGCTACCCGCTCGAGGTCTATGCAGGCAATAAGAAAGTGTGGGAAGGCCTCACCGATGCCACACTGGGCTACTGCCACATTCAGATACCCAAACCCGTCGCTGCCGACCGACTCACCATCCGCATGATTGGTCCGGCCCAGAACAGCGCAAGATTTGGCGACACCAAGGAGCTGGCAGGTGGCAACGCAGGCGAGTTCGACCGCATCAGGTCGGCTCCAGGCAAGGTGGAGCTGCGCATCGTGGAGCTCGACATCCTCGAAGCCATCAAGTAGCCTGCCCCACCCGCTCCTGCAGGAAGAATGGTAATATCAACATTTAATGACTATGGATAAAGAACAAGAACAACTGCCAGGACGGAGGATTATGCTCACTCCCCCTGAAGAAAAAGCATCCGGCAACCAAGGACCGACAGGAACGCTTATCACCGACCAACAGGCAGCCACACCTCGAAAGAAGAAAGGCTTCGCCGTCTGGAAGATCATCGTACCCCTGCTCATCCTGGCAGCATTGGCAGCAGGCGCCTACTTCCTATTCTTCAACAAAAGCCCTGAGCTGAAAGCCGCTGAAGCCGACCAGGAGCATTACGAGACCTTGGTCGAGAAATGCCGCAAGGCCATCAAGCGTGCCGACTCTTTCGCCGAGCTGGAAGAAGCCAAGGAGAAGTTCGATGCCATCGAAGACCTCGAGATCGAGCACCAGCGCGCCCTGCCAGAGGTGTACTGCCAACTCGACAACCTCATGGAGTACTATGACAAAATGGCGGACAAGCAGCGGCAGGAGTATATCGACCTGGCAGAGGAGGAGATGGACGAGGGCGACTACCGCGCTGCCTACGACCTCCTGCTCGAAGCCAGCAACACCCTGCCCGACGACGAAGACATGAAGAAACGCACAGACAGGGTCAGCAGGGCCATGGGCTACATCTATGTCACCAGCATGCAGTTTGCCAACTGCGAGCGCGACGGCACTGACATCGATCCGGCAGGCAGCACCCTCCACTCTGACAAGATGCGTTACCTTTATCCTAAGGTCTTCTACAACTCGCTCCTGCCCACTGGTGAGAGCAACATAAAGGACGAGTTCTACTACAAGATCTTCTCACCCAACGGCTCGCTCGACTGCAGCTCCAACTCACCGTCGGGCTACACCAACAGAGGCAGCTTCTATGTGGCACCAGGAGAACGTAACCAGGGAGAATGGCTCAACGGATGGGGCAACGCCACCACGTCGACCTATGAGGCCGGCACCTATACCTTCGAGCTCTACTACCTCGGAAACAAGATCTACACCACTCAGTTTACCATTCACTGACGGCAACGACAACGCTTGGGGGGCTGACACTTTGTCAGCCCTTTATTTTTGGCATACTTTTGGCAGTGACACTTGTCGTGGAGCCCACCAGCCGGGCCCTGCAGAAAGTGACAATTCAAACATTCAAACAAATAACAAAAAAGCAATTATCATGAACATCAAACCATTAGCTGACCGCGTGCTAGTATTGCCCGCTCCAGCAGAAGAGAAGATTGGCGGCATTATTATTCCTGACACCGCAAAAGAGAAACCACTGCACGGCATCGTCAAGGCCGCTGGTCATGGAACCAAGGACGAGGAAATGATTCTCAAGGAAGGCGACGAAGTGCTCTATGGCAAGTATTCCGGCACGGAGATTGAGCTCGAAGGCACCAAGTACCTCATCATGCGTCAGAGCGACGTCTTGGCAATCATTGAAAAATAATTGCCAATTTGACAATTGGACAGTTTCACCATTGGACAATTGCCGCAGTAATAGTAAAATTGTGAAATAGTAAAACAGTGAAATAAAGCTATGTCAAAAGAAATCAAATTCAATATCGAAGCCCGCGAACTGATGAAGCAGGGCGTCGACCAGCTGGCAAACGCCGTAAAAGTAACACTGGGACCTAAGGGTCGCAATGTAGTGATAGAGAAGAAGTTCGGTGCTCCTCAGATTACCAAGGACGGTGTCACCGTAGCCAAGGAGATTGAGCTCGAGGACCACTTTGAGAACACAGGTGCACAGCTTGTGAAGAGCGTGGCCTCGAAGACGGGTGACGATGCCGGCGACGGCACCACCACCGCCACGCTGCTGGCTCAGGCCATCGTCAGCGAGGGTCTGAAGAACGTCACCGCCGGTGCCAACCCCATGGACCTGAAGCGCGGCATCGACAAGGCCGTAAAGGCTGTCGTCGATTATATTAAGGAGGATGCCGAGCAGGTGGGCGACAACTACGAGAAGATTGAGCAGGTAGCTACCGTCTCTGCCAACAACGACAAGGAGATTGGCGAGCTGCTGGCCGAGGCTATGCGCAAGGTGTCGAAGGACGGCGTCATCACCATCGAGGAGTCGAAGAGCCGCGACACCCACATCGGCGTCGTCGAGGGCATGCAGTTCGACCGCGGCTATCTGTCGGCATACTTCGTCACCGACTCCGAGAAGATGGAGTGCGTGATGGACAACCCCTACATCCTCATCTACGACAAGAAGATTTCGAACATCAAGGACTTCCTCCCCATCCTGCAGCCTGCTGCTGAGAGCGGACGCCCGCTGCTCGTCATCGCTGAGGATGTCGACTCCGAGGCTCTGACCACCCTCGTCGTCAACCGTCTGCGTGGCGGTCTGAAGATCTGCGCAGTCAAGGCTCCTGGCTTCGGCGATCGCCGCAAGGCCATGCTCGAGGACATCGCCATCCTCACAGGTGGTACCGTCATCAGCGAGGAGAAGGGTCTGAAGCTGGAGCAGGCTACGCTCGAGATGCTCGGCACCTGCGAGAAGCTGACCGTCAGCAAGGACAACACCACCATCGTCAACGGCGCTGGTGACAGCCAGGCCATCAAGGACCGTGTAAACCAGATTAAGAAGGAGATCGAGCTCACCACCAGCAGCTACGACAAGGAGAAGCTGCAGGAGCGTCTTGCCAAATTGGCAGGTGGCGTGGCAGTGCTCTATGTCGGAGCCAACAGCGAGGTCGAGATGAAGGAGAAGAAAGACCGCGTCGACGATGCTCTCTGCGCTACCCGCGCCGCCATCGAGGAAGGTGTGGTAGCAGGCGGTGGCACCACCTACATCCGCGCTCAGGAGGCTCTGGCCAAGGTCAAGGGCGACAATGCCGACGAGCAGACTGGTATCAACATCGTGTGCCGCGCCATCGAGGAGCCGCTGCGCCAGATTGCCGTCAACGGTGGTGCCGAGGGTGCCGTCGTCGTGCAGAAGGTGCGCGAGGGTCAGGGCGACTTCGGCTACAATGCCCGCACCGATGAGTATGAGGACCTGCGCAAGGCCGGTATCATCGACCCTGCTAAGGTGGCTCGCGTAGCTCTAGAGAATGCAGCCAGCATCGCCGGCATGTTCCTCACCACCGAGTGCCTCATCGTCGACAAGCCCGAGAAGGAGCCCGCCATGCCGATGGGCAATCCAGGAATGGGTGGCATGATGTAAAAACAATCATTGATACTGCACAATTAAGTACGGAGGTGAACACTAATCAGAGGTGTTCACCTCTTTTCGTGTTCACTACATCCTAAGGCAGAGGTGTCATTCACCTCACCTTTGGTATCTTATATCCTTGTTTCGTCCATCATGCCATCTGCTTCATTTTTTTTCTTTATTTGTTTGTTATTTCAAAGAATTTGCTTAACTTTGCAGCCAACAATTAAGTTATAATTATGACCGCAATACAAATGAATGCCGAGATACTCCGCAACATGAGCATCATTGCCGAAGACGAGAATCTGCTGAAGCGAGCAGCTAAATACCTGCGCAAGCTTGTAGCAGAGAAGCAAGCAGACCCCACACTCATTCCCCGTGATGAGTTTTTTGAAAGCCTTAATCGTGGAGAAGAGGAATTTAGGCAGGGGAAAACACATCGTATTAACTCTGTAGAAGAATTGCATAGTTTCCTTAACAGCCTCTGATCTCTATGTATAAGCTCGATTACACCGATGATGCAAAGTCGGAAATGCAGCAATTGAAGCACAATGAGCCAAAGGCATTTCAAAAGATGGCAAAAATGCTTCTCGAACTCATGGAGCACCCCAAAACGGGTACTGGCCACCCAGAGCCTCTAAAAGGTGAGCCACAAGGACGTTGGAGCAGACACATCACTAAAAAACATCGTTTGGTATACAGAATTTTCGACGATGTTGTATTGGTGCTGGTACTTAGGGCCTACGGCCATTACGATGACAAATAAGTTCTCCATTACGCCGTTTCTATTTCTTTCGTCCTTATAAAGGTCCGCTCCGGTCAATTTACTTTTCTCTTCAGCCTGCCATCGTTTATATAGATCCTAAGGCAGAGGTGTCATTCATTTGTCCCCTTGACATCTTTATTTCGGATTATGCAAATTTTTCACTTGTTTTTTGGTTTTTTCCCATTTATTTTGTATCTTTGCACCGACTTAGCTGGCCTATGGGGCTGGACGGGTCAAAGACATCGATGGAACTCTTGAGGCCGACGAAGCCATTTGTAGGGCTGGCCGAGAGGGAAAGGCGTTTACGGACGTTACATTCTGTGAGTTCAAAACTCGAGAAAGTGAAAGAACATAAACTAAAAACGTACTATTATGCCTAGTAAGATCGTTTAAAAGACTTCCATCACGCCTCTGCATGTCAAATGTGGCGAATATTGGAAAATGATATCAACCAAAACATCTATATAACAATGAAAAAGAGAATCTTTACCACCCTGCTGGCCCTCGTAGCGATAGCACTTAGTGCCAGCGCACAAAGCAAAGAAACCTATGCTGTCTTGTCCTCCGACGGCGAGACTTTAACTTTCTATTACGATGCGAATAGCGGAACATTTGACCCAGAGAAAACTTTCATCATCCCATGGACTGGCGGCGCCTATCCGCGCTGGACAAGCTACAATGGCAACACAACGATCAAACATGTCATCATCGACGACTCTTTTGCTCTATATCAAGGAGATTTCAATGCTAGTCGTCTTTTCTATCGGATGGAAGCCCTTGTCGACATTATCGGTCTCAGGAATTTCAGTAACTGCAAAATTACAAGTATGTATGCGATGTTCCAGAATTGCTCTTCGCTAGAAAACCTTGACGATCTCCGCTACTTAAACACCGTGAACGTGGATGATATGGCCTATTTGTTGTATTGCTGCAAATCACTGTCAAGTCTCGACTTGAGGCCTGTTCCTGGCACTAACGGTTTTAATACGGAGAATGTTACCAGAATGGAATGGATGTTTGCATCATGCATCGGCTTGACAAGCCTGAATCTGGAGGGACTTAATACAACTCAAGTAAAGAGTATGCGAGAAATGTTCAGTTACTGCAAATCGCTGACAAATCTCAATCTGACGGGTTTTAACACAGCGAATGTAACGAATATGTCAGGTATGTTCCAGCAATGCGTTGCGATGACAAATATCGACCTGTCGGGTTTCGACACGGGAAATGCTTCTTCTTTGGCTAATATGTTTAAGGGATGCTCCTCATTGACGACACTCGACCTGACGAATTTCAATACTGGAAATGCAACGCGTTTTGATTCTATGTTCGAGGGCTGCTCATCGCTGACAAGCCTCAATCTCTCGAATTTTGACACGTCAAACGTAACGGTCTTTCAATGCATGTTTTCAGATTGTACTTCACTCAACACCTTGAATCTGACGAGTTTCACTATGCCCCAGGCAACGGTAGCGAACAGTATGTTCAATGGCTGCACTAACCTGACGACCATCTATTGCAATAACAACTGGAACAATGGAACACTCACTTCAGTATACATGTTTAAGGACTGTACAAATCTTGTCGGTGCCATTCCTTACGATAAAAATAAGCTAGATGTAATCTACGCCAACCCCGACAATGGCTACTTCACTACTATCTTACGCATCGACTCAATCCACTTCCCGGACGAGAACTTCCGTAATTGGCTGCTTAAGCAGGATTACGGATTAGACGGATATCTTTCGCTCAATGAGATTTCGCGTGTCTCAAGTATGGACGTGAGCAACCTGCAGATAGCCAACCTGACGGGTATCGAGCACTTCTTTGCACTGACTCGTTTGAACTGTCGCGACAATCTGCTTACAACGCTGGACATGTCCAAAAACACGCTCCTCACACATTTTGACTGTGCCAACAACCAGCTCATATCGCTGAACATGACAGGATGTTCACCGACAGGCGATTTCAAATGCTTTGGCAACCAGCTGGCAGGCGACTACATGGATGAATTTATCGACAAACTGCCTGAGCAGTCAGTTAATAACAATATTCCTACCATAGCAATTTATAACGAAGCCGACAATGAGGGGAACAAGCTTACGCAGATGCAGATCAACTCTATCTTGTCAAAGGGATGGGTTCTTGGGTTCTTCTTAGACAATAATGTGAATGCGACTATTGCGTATACAGACAGAATGCCGATAGCTGCCTTCAATTTCCCCGATGCCAACTTCCGCAACTGGCTGCTATCACAGAGCTACGGAGCTGACGGCGTGCTCACGAGAGAGGAGACAGAAGGCACATACAACTTCAATTTGTACAACATGAATATTGCCGACCTCACGGGCGTCGAATACTTCACTGAGCTGACATACCTGTATTGCCCCAACAACCAGCTGACCACGATCGATGTGTCGATGAACGTGAAACTGAGAGACCTCATTTGCAACGACAACCAGCTCACCACGCTCAATGTGTCGAACTACCCCAATCTGGAACACATCTATTGCTATAACAACCAGCTGACCACGCTCGATGTTTCGAGTTGCACAAGCCTGAAAAGACTCTACTGCTACGACAACCCCATCAGGGGCGCAGGCATGGACAACCTCATCGAAAAGCTGCCTCAGAGAGATTGGAACGACGGAGAGCTATACGTTTACGACGTTAATTCCACCAACGTGTCTGCTATCTGCACACCAAAGCATGTGGCAGCAGCCGGGCAAAAAGGATGGATGGTGTATTATCAGAATAGTGAGTACCACTGGGAACTCTATGAAGGCTTTGCAGCCATTATGGGCGACACCAACGGCGACGGCAGTGTGAACATCGACGATGCCATTGCCGTGACGAACTATCTGCTCGGACATCCTGACACGAACTTCAACTTCACTGTTGCCGATGTCAACGGCGACTCTCAGGTGAGTATTGCCGATGTGACCGCCATCATCAACCAACTGCTGCTCGATGTTATCAAAGATCGTCTGCAGAAGGATTTAAAAGCCTGTCGAGCCATACTCGCCCAATGCAGGGATGACCTCGAGAGCAAGGACAACGGGCATGAGCACTCCGACCTGTGGAGCGAGCTCGAGCGGTTGGAGACAGCCGTCGACAACCTTGCGACCGCTGTGGAGAATGCCACCACGAAGAACGAACTCACCAGTTGCACCACCGATTTGAAGTCCATCCGGTCCGACTTAGCTCAATTGGAGATGAATATCATGATGGCCTTCCTTTGATTGAAAAACAGGACTATAAACTTAAACACAATAATAAATATGAAACAGAGAATCTTAACTACCCTGCTGGCTCTTGTGACGATAGCACTCTACGCCAGCGCACAAACGAAAGAGGCCTATGCCTGGCTCGACAAAGGCACTTTGAAGTTTTATTACGACAACCAGCGGAGCAGCCGCCAGGGCACTACCTTCGACATTCCGTGGGTAGAACAAGGTTACTCCGACCTTCCCGGATGGTCGGGTGACGCAAGAGTCATCCGCGTTGAATTCCATTCGTTAGGCGAGTATCCAGAGCCGTTTTGGGCACCCATGATGTTCTACAATATGCCCAACCTCGAATACATTGGCAACAATGGACAGTATGGACTCGCCACGTTGAGCAACATCAACTTCACTTACATGCGTGGCATGTTCTGGAACTGCCCGAACTTGAAGGGTGTGGATGGCTTCAAATACCTCAATACGACCAACGTGAAAGATTTGGGCGAGATGTTCGACGGCTGTGAATCCTTGGAGAGCGTCGACCTGACGAACTTGCCATCCACCTTCAATACGAGCTTGGTGACCGACATGGACTATATGTTCGCTGATTGCAAACAGTTGACGACCCTTGATTTGTCTGGTTTCAACACAACTAAGCTGACAACAACCTACGATATGTTCAACGGTTGCTCCAATCTGGAAACCATCTTCTGCAGTAATAACTGGAAAAAATCAAACATGGGCAGTTCGACTGACATGTTCACGGGGTGTACAAAGCTGAAGGGTGGCGTCGATTTTAGTCCATACAATAGCAACGACATCAACTTCGCCAACCCCACTACAGGCTACTTCACCGACAGATCGCAACTTCAACCCTATGCATGGATCGAAAACGGCAATCTACTGTGGATCTGTTACGACACAAAGCGCACCACCCGCCAGGGTACGACCTATGACATTCCTTGGACTAGTAGCCTCTATCCCGACTGGACATTCAATAACGCTATCACGTCGGTGGCGGTCGATAAGAGCTTTGTCAATTATCGTGAGCCGCTCGATGGATCCTACATGTTCTATAACATGAGCAACCTCAATTACATGGAGCTGGACAATTTTTACAAATGTAACTTTACCAACATGAGCCACATGTTTGACGGTTGTTCATCTTTGCCGATGCTCAATGCACAATACATCAATACGGCCAATGTGACCGACATGAGCTATATGTTCTATAATTGCTCTTCCTTGCCATATCTCTTCCTGAACTTGAGTGGAGATGAATATGCCGACTGTTTCAACACATCCAACGTCACCAACATGGAAAGCATGTTCGAAGGCTGCTCCAGCGTGAGGTTTATCAATATGGCGAAGTTCAACACGGCCAAGGTCACCAACATGAAAAACATGTTCAAGGGGTGTGGCAATAGTTCGGAGACAACCGGGTTGACGAGTCTTAGCGTCTCATCGTTCAATACTGATAAGGTGATCGACATGACTGGTATGTTCTCTAATTGTACAAAACTTAAAACCATCTACGCATCGGATGAATGGAGCACGGCCAGAGTGACCAGCTCTGCCAACATGTTCGAAGACTGCACATCGCTCAGAGGTGGACAGGGAACAACTTACATGCCATCAAATGTAGACAAGACCTACGCCCGTATAGACGGAGGCAACAGCAGTCCTGGCTATTTCTCACAGGCACTACTGGTCGACGAGAACAACTTCCCAGATGCCAAATTCCGTGAATGGGTTGCTAGTCAGAGCTTTGGTGAAGATGGTGTGCTGACGCCAGACGAGCTTCTCAGTGTGAAGACCATCAGTATAGGAAACAAGGGAATCTACGACCTCACGGGCATTGAGTATTTCACGGCAATCGAATCGCTCTATTGTCAAAACAACAAACTGATGAGCCTCGACTTGTCAGAGAACAGGGCGCTGACCATCCTCCATTGCTACAAAAACTGGCTGACAGCACTCGATGTGTCAAGCTGTACACATTTGAAAACCCTCCATTGCTACAACAATCAGCTCAATGTGGCAGCTATGGGCGCATTGGTGGAGAGCCTGCCCAGAGTGGAGGGCGATCCAGGAGAGTTTAAGGCCCAGAACTATTCATCAGGTGCCAACGAGGGGAATAGTATGACAGTGGCTCAGCGGGATGCCGTCATAGCCAAGAACTGGACTGTAAAAAGCAGCAGCGGAAGCACCACCTTCCAGCTTCTTCTGCGCATCGACGAAGCCAGCTTCCCCGATCCCAACTTCCGTGAATGGGTGATTGAGCTTGATCAGCAAAAGAACTTTGACGGCATGCTCTCGGCTGAAGAGATTTCCGGCGTGATTAGTATGGATGTCAGCGGCATGGGAATTTCCGACCTCACCGGTATCGAGAACTTCTTCCTCATCACCACGCTCGACTGCTCGCAGAACCAGCTGACGCATCTCGACCTGACGAGCAATACAAATTTGAGAACGCTCTACTGCTACAGCAATCAGTTGAAGCTCGTCAACATGAAGAAGCTCTTTGAATCGTTGCCGACCATCACCAACGGGAGTGGCGAGCTTCGTCTCCTCGACTGCGATGATGAAAACGAGGGGAACGACTTGACGAAAGTCTCCTTCCAACCTGTAATCGACAAAGGCTGGGAGGTAAAGAACTGCATCAATGGCCAATGGATGACGCAGACATCAACGATGAAAGATACTGACCTTTGGATCACCAAGGCGCTCTTCCCCGACGACAATTTCCGCGCTTGGCTGTTCACGCAGACATACGGGCAGGATGGTAAACTGACTGCGGAGGAGATAAGCAAAATATATTCTATGAATGTCTCTGGTTTGGGCATAACCGACCTAAGGGGAATCGAGGTGTTCACTGCTCTGGAAAGTCTCAATTGTAGTAAGAACAATCTCTCTAGTGAGAGTGTGGAATACCTGATAAATGCATTACCTTATAGTTATATAAGTGGTATAACATTTATGTTAGCTGTGGAAGCGTTAGTGGCGAGTGAAATACTATTTTTGAACGTACCCTTCATCCTTGAATATTATGATAATGATATCAACGTTGCTAAAGCAGCGATCTTTGATGCATTCCTAAATTCTATGTGTAAAAAGTTGAACATAGTCGACAACCGCGACGAGGACGAAGGAAATGTGGTCAGCTATGCTGCTCAGCAATTGGCACTTAGCAGAGGATGGATATTGCGTGAGTACAGTGAAAATTCATCGGATAAATGGAAGCCTATTGATGTTTGTGTGGAAATCAACGAGGAGAATTTCCCTGATCAGAATTTCCGCAACTGGCTGCTCAGACAGTCGTATGGCTCGGACGGAAAGCTCTATACCTCCGAAATCAACAGGGTGTTTTCCATTGATTTGCACAGCGAGAATATCCAGAACCTGAAGGGCATCGAGCATTTTACGGTATTAGAGAATCTCTATTGCCATCGAAACCAGATTAAGGGTGACAACATGCTCGACCTGATGTTCCTCCTGACGACGGACACGAGGATGCAGATTATCCGCGATATTATTTTGGGCATGGGGAGTTACGCTACTGGAGACTTCAATCGTAATCTCTACGTTCTTTCACCCGACTACGACGACGAGAAGAATGTCTGCGACAAGGCCTGTGTGCGTATCGCCAAGGAGCGCGGATGGAAAGTGTTCTGCCTGAACAACAACGCGTGGACGGAATATGCAGGCAGCGAAAACACCGGCTCAGGCTTGAAGGGCGACATGAACAACGACAACAAGCTCACCATCACCGATGCCGTCATTATAGTCGACACCATCCTGGAAAAAGAGTAGAAGCCTCACCCCCAACCCCTCTCGCGGGGGAGAGGGGAGAGATTACTCCTCAGGGACTGCAGCACGCTTTGAGCATGCTGCAGTCTCTATTTACATGCTTATTGCGTAGCTTCTGTAACTTTTATTCAACAACCGATTTGGAATAGTTTTTACAAATGCTCTTACGAGAAGGGGCTTCTTGCGATTTTGTGACCGCTTGGCCGTAAATGAGCGAGTTTTTTGCGTAATCCGCCCCATACCCGTTCACTTTCCGGGGGTTATTCAAAGCCCCAATGAGGCATGAAAAAGCCTCGTTTTGATGTCCATTCATTCTGAAAAAGAAAGAAGAAGTGGACATTATGGACATTGAAACGACATTTT
>JAILAA010000035.1 GCA_024681875.1 Prevotella sp. | reverse complement strand
GCGGTGTTATGCGCTCGTACAATATATTATATACGGCGTCGAGGATGGGCATGTTCACATGCCAGTGGCGGTTGATTTCCTTCATGCACTTCGTGCCGTAGTATCCCTCGGCTATCATTTCCATCTCCATCTGTGCAGACTTCACACTGTAGCCCTTGCCTATCATGGTGCCGAAAACACGGTTGCGCGAGAAGTTGGAGTAGCCGGTAACGAGGAGGTCGCCCAGATAGACGCTGTCGTAGACGTTGCGCTCTACGGGATGTACGGCCTGTAGGAAGCGTGCCATCTCCTGCACGGCGTTGGCCATGAGTACGGCCTGAAAGTTGTCGCCGAACTTCAGACCGCCACAGATGCCGGCGGCGATGGCATAGACATTCTTCAGAACGGAGGAATACTCGATGCCTATGACGTCAGCCGAGGTCTTCGTTTTGATGAACGGGCTGGCCAGCACGTCGGCAAAGTCCTTGGCCTTCTCTTCGTCGGAGCAGCCCACGGTGAGGTAGCTGAGGCGCTCTAAAGCCACTTCTTCGGCATGCGAAGGGCCTCCAATGCAGGCGAGGTTGTCGTAAGGAACGTCGAAGGCCTGATGAAAGTATTCGGTGCAGATAAGATTCTCCTCGGGTACGATGCCCTTGATGGCGGTGACGATGAACTTGTCCCTCAGACGTGTCTTCAGCTTGCGCAGGTGGTTCTTCAAATAAGGTGAAGGAACAACGAAAACCAGCGTGTCGTAGTCGGCAGCTATCTTGCTCAGGTCGTTGTTGAATACAATCTCGTCGATGTTGAAGTGCACACTGGTGAGGTAGCTGGGGTTATGGCCCATGCGTTTGAAGTCCTCTATCTGGTCTTCACGTCGCATATACCAACCTATGTGGTGCGTGTGCTGCACCACAATCTTGGCAATGGCCGTTGCCCAACTTCCTCCGCCGATGATGGCTATCCTACCGCAGTTATCCATTGCTGTACCTCGTCAACCGAAGGCTTCTGTAGCTGTAGCTTGTATTTCTTCACGATGTCGCCTATTTTCTGCTGTAGGCCTTGGGGCTTCTCGTCCTTGATGTCGGAGAGCAGGTAGAAACCAGCCTTGCGCAACACGTAGACCCAGTCCTCGGCAACGCCGATGGCGGCCCACTCCTGGATACTGCTCTGCGGTGCCTTTTTCTCGGGCTTCATCTGCGGGAACAGCATCACCTCGCCAATAGCGAACTTGCCGGTGAGCAGCATCACCAGACGGTCGATGCCGATGCCGATGCCAAACGTGGGAGGCATACCATATTGCAGGGCGCGAAGGAAGTCGTGGTCGATGATCATCGCCTCGTCGTCGCCCTTGGCAGCCAGACGCATCTGCTCCTTGAAGCGCTCCTCCTGGTCGATGGGGTCGTTCAGCTCGGAGTAGGCGTTGGCCAGCTCCTTGCCGTTCACCATCAGCTCGAAACGCTCGGTTAGGCCGGGCTTTGAGCGGTGCATCTTGGTAAGGGGCGACATTTCCACAGGATAGTCGGTAATGAACGTGGGCTGGATGAATGTGCCTTCGCAGAACTCGCCGAAGAGCTCGTCGATGAGCTTGCCCTTGCCCATGGTCTCGTCTACCTCCATGCCTTTCTCTTTGCAGAAGGCGCGAATCTCGTCCTCCGTCTTGCCGTCGCAGTCGAATCCTGTCTTCTCCTTGATGGCATCGAGGATGGGCAGGCGGCGGAAAGGAGCGCGGAAGGAAATGACCTTGCTGTCTATCTCCACTTCGGGCTTACCGTTTACAGCAGTACAGATCTCTTCGAGCATCTTCTCCGTGAAGGTCATGCCCCAGAGCAGATCCTTATAGCTCACGTACAGCTCCATACAGGTGAACTCGGGGTTGTGGGTCTTGTCCATACCCTCGTTGCGGAAGTTCTTGCCCATCTCGTAGACACCTTCGAAGCCGCCCACGATGAGGCGCTTCAGATAGAGCTCGGTGGCAATGCGCATGTACATGTCCTGGTTCAAGGCATTGAAATGGGTGATGAACGGGCGAGCTGATGCGCCGCCGGCAATGTTCTGCAGGATGGGGGTGTCTACCTCGGTATAGCCAGCCTCGTCGAGGATGCGGCGCATGGTGCGGATGATGGTAGCACGCTTGAGGAACGTATCCTTAACACCGGCATTCACTACCAGGTCAACATAGCGCTGACGGTAGCGCAGCTCAGGATCGTCGAAGGCATCGTACACCTTGCCGTCGGCATCGGTCTTGACAACGGGAAGGGGCTTCAGGCTCTTGCTCAGGAGAGTCAGCTCCATCACGTGAACGCTGATCTCGCCAGTCTTCGTGCGGAACACATATCCTTTCACGCCTATGAAGTCGCCCAAGTCAAGGAGCTTCTTGAAAACAATATTGTAAAGGTCCTTATTCTCGTCAGGACAGATAGAGTCGCGTTGCACATACACCTGGATACGGCCTTTGGAATCCTGTAGCTTGGCAAAGGCAGCCTTACCCATGATGCTCTTGCTCATGATTCGGCCGGCAATGCTCACCATACGACTGTTCTCTGGTGTAGCCGTCTCGCGCACGTCGTTGCCCTCCTCGTCTTTACCAATGACAGGTAGGTCTACGAAGTTGTCAATAATATCGGTGCTCCATGCTGTTACGGGAAACTCTGCAGCGGGGTAGGGGTTGATGCCTAGGCGGCGTAGCTCGTCAAGCGACTGACGGCGCAATATCTCTTGTTCTGACAGTTCTAAGATATTCATTCCTTTTATAAAAGATTTTACTGTTAATTAACGGCTGCAAAATTACAAAAAAAATCCTATCGGTGCAAAAAAAACATAGTTTTTATTTGCCTTGAAAGATTTCGGCAGAAACCTTTGACCATTCGACGGAAAATGAGTAACTTTGCAGCGTCCAAGCATGAAACGGCGTTTCTAAGCGTCGGTATTGTGGATATTTCGCAAAAAGATAATGAATCAAGATATCTACATTTTAGGTATAGAATCGAGTTGCGATGATACATCGGCTGCCGTGCTGAAAGGCGAGACTTTGCTGTCGAATGTAACGGCGTCGCAGGCCGTGCATGAGGCCTATGGCGGCGTGGTGCCTGAGCTGGCCAGCCGTGCCCATCAGCAGAATATCGTGCCAGTGGTGAGCGAGGCTATCAAACGTGCTGGCATCACGAAGGAACAGCTGTCGGCTGTGGCCTTCACTCGCGGCCCCGGATTGATGGGCTCGCTACTCGTGGGCGTGAATTTTGCCAAGGGCTTCGCACGCTCTCTCGGCATCCCGCTTATTGACGTCAACCATCTTCAAGGGCATGTCATGGCACATTTCATAGCCTCCCCCGACCCGTCCGAAGGAGGGGAGCAACATCCGCCTTATCCCTTCCTTTGCTTGCTTGTTTCCGGTGGAAACTCGCAGATTGTTCTCGTGCGCGCGTATAATAATATGGAGGTGCTGGGGCAGACCATCGACGATGCTGCCGGCGAAGCCATCGACAAATGCTCGAAGGTGATGGGCCTGGGCTATCCCGGCGGCCCTATCATCGACAGGCTTGCCAGGCAGGGCAATCCCAAGGCCTATACGTTCTCTGAGCCGCATATTCCCGGCCTGGACTACAGTTTCTCGGGCCTGAAGACGTCGTTCCTTTACAGTCTGCGAAAATGGATAGAGGAAGACCCCGACTTCATTGAGCATCACAAGGAGGATTTGGCGGCAAGTCTGGAGTGGACCATCGTCGACATCCTGATGAAGAAGCTGCGCCTGGCCGTGAAGCAAACGGGCGTGAAGCACGTAGCTGTGGCAGGAGGCGTCAGCGCCAACAACGGTTTGCGCAATGCCTTCCACGACCATGCCCGCCGCTATGGCTGGACTATCTATATACCGAAGTTCTCGTACACTACCGACAATGCTGCCATGATTGGTGTTGTGGGCTACTACAAGTATCTGGACAAGGAGTTCTGTCCCATTGATGCTCCTGCATTCTCGAAAGTCACTTTTGCCTGACTAACAGGTAATTGCAAATTGTCAAATAGTCCAATAAATTGTAAATCGTAAATCGTCAAATAGTAAAATCAGAAGATGGATTTTGAAGGAAAGATTATCAGCAGGGAGGTGAACGAACTGTTGTGGGAAAGAGAAAAGACTGTGTCGACAGCAGAGAGCTGCACAGGCGGCCGCATTGCCGAGGCCATCATCGCCGTTCCGGGCGCGTCGAAATATTTCAAGGGCGGCATCATCTGCTATGTTAACGAGGTAAAGGAAAACCTGCTCGGCGTCAGCCATGATGTGCTGGAAGAGAAGACCGCCGTCTGCGAAGAGGTGGCCATCGCCATGGTGAAGGGCGCCTGCAAGACGCTGAATACCGACTATGCCGTGGCGGCTACAGGTATTGCCGGACCTGGAGGAGGTACTAAGGAGATCCCCGTAGGCACCATCTGGTTAGCCGTTGGCACTTCCGACGACGTTGTAACCTGTAAGATAGAAGAAGACCACGGGCGCGACATCAATCTGACCATTGCCACTACCAAGGCCATGCAGATGCTTCGCGACTTCTTGAAAGCTGAAGAAGGCCCGAAAGAAGGGGCTGAAAGTTAAAAAAATGTAATTGCGGACAAAAACTTTCAACTTTCAACTTTCAACTTTCAACTTTTTTGTACCTTTGCACCCTGTTTGGAGTAAGTTACTAAAAAAGTACACATTTAAAGAGTAGATAGAAATGTCGAAAGTTTGTCAAATCACAGGAAAAACGGCAC
>JAILAA010000167.1 GCA_024681875.1 Prevotella sp. | reverse complement strand
CTCAAATTCCTTCGACCTAGTTCACAAAGCACAGCGCTTCTCAAAATGACAGCCACAGACTAGCCCTGGAGAGCCCGCGTAAGCCTTCAAGAGTGTGTTATTTTATTAATTTATTTGGTTGAAACGATAATTAGTGTTATTTTTGTACGCAACAATCGAGCTGGGGACTTTGATCAACAAAAGTACGCTTATGGATAAATCGGAAAAACATAGCATGCAGCGCAGAAGTCCTGGGAATAACTATACCCACCCAGGCATTTATCATATCACCATAACGATAAACGACAGAAGGGCGCAATCGTTAGGTCGTGTCATCGGCGATGTACAGTATCCAGATGAACATCCCAATGCTCCTAAGGTGGAACTGACTGCCATTGGGAAGATGGTAGAGAATGAACTGCTTCATAGTATTTCCCATCACTATCCTTTCATTGAAGTGCAGGACTATGTCATCATGCCAGAACATCTGCACTTTATTCTCAATGTCAAAAACAGCATCATCAGCAAAAAGGGTCGTATAACACATCTGGGACAAGTCATTGCAGGCTTTAAGGCGGGCTGCAATCGACGCTACTGGGATATCACGGGACAAAAGGAAGTAGCGGCAAAACCGCAACCAACAAAAGTTGCTTCTTCCGCGTCGAGTGTTGCTGGTGGTTTTGCCGCCAGCACGCCAGTCCTTGGCGCAAAAAAGCAACAATTCACCTCAGGCCGCCAACCCCTCTTTAGTTCGGGATATGTTGACGTAATTCCGCTTCAGGAGGGCCAACTGGAAACACAGCGTGCCTATATCCGCGCCAACCCTCGTAACCGCTTACTGCGTACAACAAACCGGGCAGACCTTTTTCCCCAACGCAGAACTATTGACACGCTTGTCACCCTACCAGCCTTGAAGAGCTATCTTATTAAAGAATACGCCCTGTCAGAAAACAACACTACAACATGGGAAATGCTGAAAAGCCGTTTGATGGTTGATAACCAGCATGTCACGTGTGACAGCTATGGCCCTCTTGCTTTATTTTCCAAGCATTTGCTGCCCGTTGTCTGTCACCGCCGAGACAAGCAACTTTTCTCAAAGCAAAAGACCGCATGCCTCGATGCTGCTGCCAAAGGAGCTATATTGGTATCACCACGTATAGCTTCTGGTGAACAGGAGATTATGGACGAGGCCATCACCCGTGGCTTTCCCGTCATGATTGTGGTTGACAACGGCTTTCCCGTTATCTATCACCCATCAGAAGCCCGTCTCGGTCTTTGCGCTTCCGGTCACATGCTACTGGTTACCCCCTGGTCGTATCAATACCGCCCCAAGGGTTCTGAGATAACCGTTGCAGAATGCAAGACCATGAATTGCATCGCCCAGGCCCTTTGCCACACGAAAGACAATTGGTGGAAACAGCGCATATAGTCTTGTAAAAAACGAATGTCACGCTCATCGTGCTGACTGCCAGCATGATGGGCGTGACGGTGACAGACGGTTTTTTACTTAATCACGACCTTACGGCCATTGATGATATTCGGCCCTTTTACCGGAGCGCTGATGCGCTGGCCGTTCAGGAAAGCTTCCCAAACGGGACGATACTTACTTCGCAAAGGTATCATGCGAAGCAGGCAATTAGTATCGACTACAACATGTCTCATCTGCCGCTTACATCTTTGGTTGATATGGTGTGCGCATGTGTTCATGTGCCCATCCTTCCATCACTTCTTCGTTGATAACGCCTTCGTCCCAAAGACGGTCCAGTTCCCTGTCAGCCAACTTAGCAAAGAACATAGACAACGCGTGTTTCAACTCACGCAGGTCCTCTTCGGAATCTATGTGAGCTACAGAATTCAACAATTCAATTTGTGCAGCATTTAACGGCTGCGTTACGGTTGTTTCCATATCCGTTTTAATAACATTCTTCTTTCTGTCTGCAAGGACGGTGCAAGCCGATTGCAACGCCACACTCAGACCTTTAGGTCAGAGAACGCAATCGAGCTCGCTTGAATTGCTGAGGCGCCGCCCGTTCTCGCCGGCTTTCGAGTGCAAATATAGGGACTTTTCCCGAGACTTCCAAATTATGTTGAAAAAAAATGTGTGGTCATTTGGTCAAGGTCATTTGGTCATTTTCGATTTCGGGAACGCGGTCATTGCTCACTATATATAAATAGAATATTTATATTATAGTGGCGGATTTGACAACATCTGTTTTCGATTTTGACAAATGACCAAATGACCAAATGACCGCAATTCACAAATTTCACATTTTCCCGCTCAAACATTCGTGAACCGCAATGGGAGTGTTGTAACTTTGCGTTGTGTTTAAGATATGACGCGTCGTGTAGAGGTGGAAAAACAGGCTGCGCCGCGCGGAAGGCGTAAAGGCTTGAAAAACAACCGTAAAGAGAAAAATAAAGCTCGTAAAAACTTTGAGCGAGAATGGTTAGGTTATCGGTTCGTTACGGTCAAGGTAACATTGTTTTAGCGAAAGCGATGTTTTTTATTTTCACTTTTTGAAACAAACATAGGATTCGCCTGGTGATGAGGATAATATTCCTTGCCGCAGTAAATAAGTGGGGGCGCCTGCACGACAGATGATGCTGCTATCCGGCTACTGAATGCTTTGGAAAGTGGGGTCAGGAACATGCCGTGAACGACGCGGCCAGAGACACTGCTCGTAGAGCCGGTAGGTGTCAAGGAGGTAACGGCGGGGACGGGGTGTCACACGGCTGTCGCGCTGGCCACGGACGGTGAAGTGATAGCGCGACTCGTTGCCTTGATAGTCGCGAAGAATGTAGGTCAGGTGATAGGGACGCTCCTCGTCAAAACAGACGATGCCACGATCGAAATCTGTACGGAAAATGGGAAGGCGGAGACCGGGCTCGACAAAGGACTTCATATACCAGATACGGGTGCGGCGCCAATGGTCAAAATCGCCCCAACGGTTGACCTCTATCTGGCAGCTGACGGGAATGCTGTCGACATCAGCGCAGAAGACCTCACGACCATCGACGAGCAGTTGGGTGTAGCGGATGCCATAGTGGTTGTAGGTAGCCTCTGAATAGTCGTCAGCCCAAAGGGAAAAGCCTACCCTGCCCCATGCGGTGAAGTCGCGGGAGATGGTCCATTCGGTGTGGTGACGCTTGGTGTCGGGCTGTCCGAAACCGAAGGTCTGCTTGGAGAACCCGCCGTTGAAGACGCCCTCGCCGTCCATGGGACAAGCCATGAAGGAATGGGCCTGCGGTGCCACGCTGTCGCCAATGAGATGCGCCAGTTTGATCATTGGGTCGCGCATGGCCCAAGTGCGCGTGTCGTGCAGTTCCAAATGCAGGTGAGGGCCTGTAGAGTTGCCCGTATTGCCACTGATGGCGATGAGGTCGCCAGCCTTGACGGGATATTTATTCGCTGGCAAAACCAGCGACAACGTGTCCTTCGCCCCCGTACGCTGCAGCAAGGCTTCGTACTGGTCGGCAAAGTGTTTCAGATGGCAATAGACGCTGGTATAGCCATCAGGATGGGTGACATAAATGGCATTGCCGAAGCCAAACATGTTGATGGTGAGGCGGCTGACATAGCCGTCGGCAATGGAGAAAATCTTCTTGCCCGTCTGGTTGTCGGTCTTCACATCCAGTCCACCATGGAAATGCCACGGACGGGGCTCACCGAAATTGCCCGCCAAGACGATGTCGTAATCGACGGGGCTCTGATAGGCAACAGCGGAATGGCTGTCGGCCGTTGGCTCCTCGCCACACGAGGAAAAGAGCCAACAGCTGACAACCAGTAGTAAAAGGACGTATCTTGAACAGATTGACACGACGCTCATTAACTTACAGCCTTGAAACTCATGTCAAGTCCCTTGACAGAGTGCGTCAGCGCACCAACGCTGATGAAGTCGACGCCCTGCTCGGCATAGTCGCGGATGGTATCGAAGGTGATGCCGCCGCTGGACTCCGTCTCGAAGCGACCAGCGATAATGTCAACGGCCTTCTTGGTGTCGGGCACGGAGAAGTTGTCGAGCATGATGCGGTCAACGCCACCGTGGTCGAGCACCTGCTGGAGTTCGTCGAACGAGCGTACCTCGATCTCAATCTTCAGGTTGAGGCCTTTCTCCTCCAGATACTTATGGCAGCGGTCGATGGCATTGACAATACCGCCGGAGAAGTCGACGTGGTTGTCCTTGAGCAGAATCATGTCGAACAGACCGATGCGGTGGTTGCAGCCGCCGCCAATCTTCACGGCCTGCTTCTCGAGCATGCGCATGCCGGGAGTCGTCTTACGGGTGTCGAGCACACGGGTCTTAGTACCCTTCAGGTGCTGCACATACTTCTCTGTCATGGTTGGGATACCGCTCATGCGCTGCATGATGTTCAACATCAGACGCTCAGTCTGGAGAAGCGAACGGACACGACCCGTAACGATCATGGCGATGTCGCCCTTCTTGACGCGGCTTCCGTCGCCCATCAGCACCTCGACCTGCATGTCGGGATCAAAACGGTGGAACACTTCCTTGGCAATCTCGACACCAGCCAGTATGCCGTCTTCCTTGATTAACAGGTGCGACTTACCCATAGCGTCCTCGGGAATGCAACACAGAGTGGTGTGGTCACCATCGCCAATATCCTCAGCAAACGACAGGTCTATCAGGCGGTCAACTAACTCTTCTACACTTAGCATAATGATTATCCGTTTTAGTTATTAATGATCGATTGATGAATGGCTGCCAGCCTTAGTTCTGGGTCTGATCCTTGAACAGGTAGATACCGAGGCCGATGCCCAAACCGAAGCAGGAATAGTCCGTATTCTTGGTAGAAAGGTCGAAATAGAGCTCAGGCTCGATGGTTACGGTACGGCTGATGAAGAAGGCATAGCCTAACTGCAGACTGGGCAGGAAGTCGTTGTACTCCTCGGCATGCTTGATCTTGACACCGGCACCGAGATAGAGACCGTTCTGAATGATGTAATAACGGCCACCAACACCAAAGGTATAGGAGTCGGGGGTGTCCTGCAGATGGTCATAGCCTACCTGACCGACCGCCATCAAGTCATCGGCCAACAGATAACCCAGCTTGGCATTGAAGCCAAAGTGGAACTTATGCTGCTGACTGCTAAAGTCAAGATTAGTCATGGAAGCTCCAATGTAGCCTTTACCCTGTTCGAACTGTGCGTTGGCAGCTACGGAGCATACCAACATAACGATAAATAATGCAATTTTCTTCATGAGTACTATTTTGTTTGTTGTTTATATTTTCTATACCATACTGCAAACCATACGACAGCCACCACCAGACAGGCACCGCCCAACGGGTAAGCCACAGACGACGGCAAGTGGAATGCCTGCTTCGAAACGAAGAGGAACGTAGAACAGACGGTGGTCATAAAGAGTGCGGGAATGAGCGATATCCAGAAGGGCTTGTCGTGGCGGACCAGATAGACGGTAATGGCCCACAGGGAGAAGACACTCATGGCCTGGTTAGACCATCCGAAATACTGCCAGATGGTGTTAAAGCCGTCAGGATTGTTAATCTGCCAAGCCAGCATGGCGATGGAAATGGCAAACAGAGGCAGACAAATCAGCAGACGCTTACGAATGGGGCGCTGGTCCAGTTTCAGCCATTCCGCAACAATGAGACGACCGGAACGGAAGGCGGTGTCGCCACTGGTAATGGGAGCAGCCACCACACCGAGCATAGCCAAGATAGCACCTACGATGCCCAGCCAATCGTTGCAGACAAGGTTGACAACGGCGGGAGCAGAGGTGAAGAAGCCCTTGTCGGCACCGGCTATCAATTCGTAGCCGGGAGCAGGGTTGCCATAGAAGAACCACGAAGCAACAGTAGCCCATATCAAAGCTACCATACCTTCGGTAATCATGGCACCATAGAAGATGGGACGGCCCATTCGCTCGCTTTTCAGACAACGGGCCATCAAAGGACTCTGTGTACCGTGGAAACCACTGATGGCACCGCAGGCTATGGTGATGAACAGGGCCGGGAAGATGGCATCCGTCCACGTCTCGGGATGAGCCTCAGCACCCATATTATAGAAATTGGTCCACAACTCGGGCACGTCATACCAGCGCACAAACAATACGACCATCAGCGCCAGCGCCATGAACAGCAGCGAGAAGGCAAACAGCGGATAGATTTTACCGATGA
>JAILAA010000162.1 GCA_024681875.1 Prevotella sp. | reverse complement strand
GGCGACGTGGAGTATCAGGGCGATGGACAGAAAGCCATCTTCTATTACATTGCCGACGAGCGCGTAGACTTCCGCCAGCTCATCAAGGATCTTGCAGCCGCCTTTCATGTGCGCATAGAGATGAAGCAGATTGGCGCGCGTCAGGAGGCAGGCCGCATCGGCGGCACAGGCCCTTGCGGACGCGAACTCTGTTGCGCCACATGGATGAAAAATTTCGTCAGCGTCAGCACCAGTGCTGCACGCTATCAGGACGTCTCACTGAATCCGCAAAAACTGGCAGGTATGTGTGCTAAACTGAAGTGCTGTCTAAACTATGAGGTGGACGACTACATGGAGCATGGTCGCCGCCTGCCCAGCCGTGAGGTCGTGCTTCAGACTCAGGATGCCGACTATTTCTACTTCAAGAGCGATATTCTGGCAGGTCTCGTTACCTACAGCACGGATAAGCGCATTGCTGCAAATCTTGAGACCATTACCGGCGAGCGGGCGAAGGAGATTATTGAAATGAACCGCAGGGGCGAGAAACCTCTCGACCTGCAGCCCGATGACCAGCGCCGCGAGCCTGAGCCCTCCGCCGACCTGCTGGCAGGCGACAGTATCACCCGTTTCGACAAGACGAAGAAGAAAAAGAAAAGGAAGAAGAGCGAGGGACACAAGGACAAGCCTCAGAAAGAACAGAAAAACGAAAACTGAGAATTGAAAACTCTAAAGAAAAAGATTTCCATCGCTCTGGTGCTGGCGGCAATGGTGACAACGGTGTTGGCCATTGCCGCCTGCAGCCATCTGCCAGTATACAGCCACTACGAGCATCTGGAAAGCGATGGATGGGACTGCAGGGATAGTATAACTTTTACTGCCAATGTCAGCGACAGTGCCGTCTATCAACTTAACCTCGGACTGCGCGCAAACAATTCCTTTCCCTTTACGCAGCTGACCTTGGTGGCGCATTGCCACAGTGCCGTCAGCCATGTCGACCGCACCGACACCATTACCCTCAATATTACCGATAGCGAGGGGAACATGAAGGGCAAGGGCACTACTGTCTTCCATTATGATGCCCTGCTGCCAGACATGCTCCTTTTCGCCCAAGATACGCTTTACGTCACAGTTGCCCATGTCATGACTCGTCACCTTTTGCCCGGAATCACCGACGTGGGACTCACTGTCGAGTCTGTACGTTGATGGAGTACAGACTCGACAAAATGATAAGTTTGCTTAGAATGCTGAGGCCTTCAGTTTCAAACCTGTTGTCTCGTCAACGCCAAACATCAGGTTCATGTTCTGAACGGCCTGTCCCACAGCGCCCTTCAGCAGATTGTCGATGCAAGAGGTGATAAGCAGTTTGTTGCCGAACTTCTCGCAATGCACCAGCGCTTTGTTCGTGTTCACCACCTGCTTCAGGTCGATGGGCTTGTTGCTGTAATGCGTAAAAGCGGCATCGGCGTAGAAGTCCTTGAAAGTATCCACGATATCCTCGATGGGGGCAGGCGTCCTTACCACGGCAGTACAGAAGATGCCGCGGGCGAAGTTGCCTCGATAGGGGATGAAATCGATGTCGGCATCAAGATAGCCTTGTACTTGCTTCAGGCTCTGCCTTATCTCAGCAATGTGCTGGTGCTGAAAGGGCTTATAGATGCTCAGGTTGTCGGTGCGCCACGAGAAATGCGTGGTGGCGCCAGGCTTCTGGCCTGCTCCTGTGCTGCCCGTGATGGCGTTGACACTGACGTCTTCTTTCAGTAGGTTAAGGTGGGCTGCGGGAAGCAAAGCCAGTTGAATGGCAGTAGCAAAGCAGCCGGGATTGGCCACATGCTGTGCCTGCATAATCTCAGCTTTGTTTATCTCCGGCAGTCCATAGACGTAGTCATGGTCGCCCATGATGCGAAAGTCCTGCGCCAAGTCGATGATTTTCACGTTTTCGGGAATAGTATGTTCCTTCAGGAAAGCCTCGCTCTTCCCGTGGCCGAAGCAGAAGAATACCACATCGACATCCTCAAAAGGCATTTGATCTGTAAAGCGCAGCTCCGTGTCGCCAATCAGTCCTTCGTGCACGTCGCTCACCAAGTTTCCAGCGTTGCTCTCGCTGTTGGCAAAGACAATCTCTGCTTCAGAATGATTGAGCAGCAGGCGGATGAGCTCGCCGCCCGTATATCCTGCTGCGCCCAGTATTCCAACTCTAATCATACCAGTGCATTCTTTTTAGGTGCGCAGAGCCACAGCACAATGTATGCCAGCAATCCACCGCCAAAACTAAAGATAAACAACAAGAAGGCCACACGCACCAGCAGCGAGTCAATATTAAAGTATTCTGCGATGCCGCCACATACACCAGCTATTTTCTTGTCTGTTACCGACAGATAATATCTTTTCTGTTCCATTGCATTGACAAAATGTCTAATTGTCTAAAGTCTAATAGTCAGGAATCAGCGCTGCTCATCAGGATGGATGCCGTAGTACACGCGGAGTGGGGTAGAGCTGACCTTGATGAAGCCCTTGGCCTCGTCGGCTGTCCAGCC
>JAILAA010000138.1 GCA_024681875.1 Prevotella sp. | reverse complement strand
ATGCTCTCCCTGAACTCCCAGCTTCAGGACAAGCGCTCCCGTTTCCTTCGCCGTCTGAGTGACAACTTTGATGGTTTGAAGATAACGACAGCCCTGCAGCAGTTCGACCAGCTGGACTTCAAGGGACTGATGGCAGAACTGAAAAAGCAGAAGCTAAGCATCCCGTTGAAGCAGCAGGACAAGTGGGAAGACTTCTTCCGTGAGCGCGTGGCAGAGTGCCAGGAACTCTCAGCACAGATAAAGGCCACGGATGAAGAGATAGACAACAAAGTGTTCGACCTTTACGGGCTGACGGAAGAGGAAAGGAAAATCGTGATGACGTGAGAACGGAATAACGTAATCACGAGAAGAGAGTCGTCATAACGTGATGACGATAGATCGGAATAACGACAATGGAAATAACGACAACTAAATAACAAGAAAGAACGATGATTGAGATTGGCAGGTTCGGATATTTCTGGCTGGACACGTGGGTGATGGCTAACGTGGTTCAGCTTGCGACACAGGACTTCTGCGCCCGTTTTCTAAATCAAAATAACGACCCCTGCGGACGCCAGTATGACCAGATGACGCAGGCGGCACGCTCGGCACCAGCAAACATTGCCGAAGGCAATTCGCGTCATTCCACCTCAAAGGAGACGGAGATGAAGCTGACGGACGTAGCACGTGCCACGCTGTCGGAATTGGCCCATGACTATCAGAACTGGCTCTTGCGCCATGAGAGCCTTCCCTGGTCGGTGCGCTCACAGGAATATCAGGCCGTGAGCCGCATCACCTTAGACCGTCCCGCCTACAAGGATGATGTGTTGCATCAGAGCAGCATCCACATCCTCGCCCAGAAGTACAAGTTCGACGCGTGGCTGAAGAGCGACGATTCGCTCTCCGTCGCCAACTGCCTGCTGGTGCTTTGCAACCGGTTGATTCTGATGATCAGTCGTCAGATTGAGAGCCAGCTGGACACATTCAGGCTCGAAGGCGGTTTTACGGAGGGACTCACCGCCGAGCGTCTGGCCTATCGCAAGGAACAGAGTGTGCAGGCCGATGCGCCCACCTGCCCCGTCTGCGGCAAGCCCATGATCAAGCGTGTGGCGAAAAAGGGCATCAACTCCGGCAAGGAATTCTGGAGCTGCAGCGGCTATCCGGAGTGCAACGGGACAAGGAAGATAGATAATCTATAACACTTAAATAAATGAGTGCGTACAGTATTAAATATATAAAAGAAGAGATTATAAATCATTTAAGGGCTTTTACAGACGGAAAAGCCACTCAGGATGACATTGACTGGAGCCAGCTGTATTCCCAACTGGCTTTGTGCGAGGAAATGAAGATCATGGACGAGTTGCACAGACAAATGCAGCCATACTATGAAATGTATCTTTCTGCCGACCCACGATTGTTTACTCACAAAAGTAACTATTGCGTTACGTATATAGATAAAGTTGCCAAAAGGGATAAGGAGTTTGTTCATTTTGCAGAGGCCCACGACTTGATTTCCATCACGGAGTCGTGGGCAGACTATATGCGGAGAACTGACACGAGTATTTACGTCTATAAGCAATTACTAAGGTTATTGCTTGAAGGGGGCTATAACGCAAACTGGCAGGAATTGTCTGAAACCCTTAAGGAAGACTTGTTTGAGGCTGAGGCGTACAGCGATTATAAGACTGGTGAGGTTATGGCAGTCCTACATGGTACAGTGATGCTGATGAACACGCCTTGGGATGCTGCGAAGAAGATGGAAAACTTTGACCTGCTATGTGAAAGCTGGGAATTCCTGAAACATTTCTATACCGTCATGATACGTCGGGTTATAGGCTGTAGGTTGCCTAATTTCTCTGCCGTAGCCAATCTTGTTGCTCAACAACCTAAATATCACCAGTATATTCACATCTTCTATTGCGCCTTATGCTATCGTCAAGATAGTCTGAACTTGACTCGGAAGCAGTTGAAAACCCTTGAAGGTCAGATGGAGCGTATCCAAAGTATTATGAGCAACACCAAGCCTTCAGATGCTCTTAATGAATTATGCGACACACTTTTTCCAGAAGACTTCCAGCGTATGCTTGAAGAGAACAGGCCTGAGACTCGTGAGCAGATAGAGAAGGAACGGAACAGGCTAAAACTTCAAGTCGGGGTGTTGACAGAAAAAATGACCGAGATGGCGAATGATCTGAAAAGAGCATTAGAAAACTCTGTGCCCATCGAAGAAATAGAAGCCCAGCTGCTGCGCCTTTTACCTGGTGCAGCTCTTGATCTGTGTGCAAAGCTGACGTTAATGCTCTCTGACAATAAGGCATGGATGACAAGTATGCCAGACATCAAAAAGAAGATTCTGCTTAAAAAGGAAGAACAAGAACGTCAGTTAGTTGAAGTATTACAGAAGTTGTCAGAGAAGCAGCCTGTAAGCGTGGCAGTAGGTGCAGGCGGAACGGCTCAGATAACTGAGCGGGAAATTATCAACCATCCATCAGGTTTGTTAGAATAAGAATAGAGGAACATGAATATAAAAATAGAACCGGGCGCTAATGTACAAATCACCGACAAACCCATATACAATATTTATGGTGATGTGGTGAATGAGAAAAATGTCCTGATACAAACACCAGAAGAACAAGGAAATTTTAAATCAAGAAAGCCGGAAAGTAGGCAAGCAGACAAGAAGTCTTTTGACCCAGACACCTTCAGGGAGACTTTTACCTATTGCCCTGACGGTATGAGTCAGGAGGAAAGAGAAATCAGACTGAAGATGGCGTTCAGCAGAATGCGGGGCATGTTGATAGACCGTGATACCCACTATGACACCTTTGAAGCGTTATTAAGTGGTAAGCCACTTGACGTAAAGATTGTTTGGATAGGAATTAATTCCCAGTTACGTGAATTGTTTGGTCAACTCGTAACAAAGGAGAAATTATTAAAAAAGCCAACAGGCGGGTTGAACCAAATACTTACAGCAAGGTTCAAAAAGGAGAACGGCACATTATTTACTGCAAATGAAATAAAGAATGCAGGTGGTGACGGAGATATGAGTGTTGTGAACGAAGTAGTAAAATATCTAACCCCTAAACCTGTTACAATGGAAGATTTGGAAATCCAACTAAGACACCTTCAAACTGACGAACAGGAACGTGCAGAATTAAGGGGTAGGAAAAATAACAAGCTTCAAAAGCATTTACCCAAGGGGACAAATGTCAGTTGCACACCAAACCAGCACACACGCCAAACTAAAGAGAAAAAGTAAAAACTCTGCGTTTTACTCTGCAACACACCCCCTCCTACACTTTTTACCATTTTTAACACAGCACGGGTAATCTGTGCTGCAATTCGCATTGTTTTGATACGCCTTGGACTTGAAATGACAGTTCAAGGTTGCTATTGCTATGTTTTTATTTGAATACGTTAACCATAACAGCTCTGCGTTTTTTATCAACTCTGCATTATTTGAAAAACGCAGAGTTACCCCTCGTGTAGGGGGTGAACGAACCGCGGTAAATATTGCCGTTGGGGGCAGTCAATTTTGTATTATGCAGACATATATCTGTCGTGTCGTGTCGCAATCAGATGTGACCTACGTGCCTTCCTCAAAGGAGGCAAACGGCCAGTTGGCCAAATCGGTGATCAGGCTCAGGGAGCTTGGTGGTGGTAAATTCGGCAACGAATTCGTGTGCACTTTGTTCGGCAACGCCGCGCTGTGCCGTTTCTTTGAGAATGATGTGGTTGCAGCAGCCCTGCGCTTTCAGGTGCATGAGACAAACGGCAATTGCTATCAGGACGTTACAGCTACGGACATTGTAAAAATCAGCAAGCAATGACACAGGCAGCTAACACTAAGCAAAAGCCCCGCAAGGTTCGGGGCATTGCTTCCATCTATGAGGATGACACGATACAGTTTACACCCTACAACGAGGCCCCGTCAACACAAAAGGACGTGAAGACCTGCGTGGGTGGCGGCAAGCGCTGGACTACCATTGGCGCTGACCCTTCAAAGGTCATCCACCTGATGTGCAAGGAGTCGTCCACCGATCAGTATGCCGAGCTGGCAGCGCAGTTTGTGGCCCTGACGAAAGACATGAAGCCCAGTCAGCCTCTGCAGCTGCCCGACAGGCAGCGACTGGTCAACGAGGGCGGTATGCAGGTGTTCCTCAATCAGAAGGAGGGTCAACTGACCTATCAGGGTCAAATCAACCTGGCAGAGACGAGGAACTGGCAATCGGAACTGATGCGCCAACTGCAGCTCATCGTGCGCACCCTGCCCGCAGAAAAGTCATTTACATCAACACTTAACAAAATCAAGAAAGGAGGACAGAAATGAGTTTTTCCTATCAAGAAAACATTGACCAGCCTACGAAGGAGCTGGCTGAGCAGGTGCTGAAAGATATGATGCAGAGCCCTGCCAACAACATGCTCATCGACAACTATCGCCTGTTGAAACGCCAGATGGCTGAGGCCGAGGCACGTCAGGCTGTGGAGGAGTTTGTCAGCGAGACAGTAGCCACGCAGGACTATAAGGAATGGCTGGCTCCTGAGCTGAAGAAGGACGAGCATCGCAAGAAGAAGCGTATGCCTGAGTCTGACCTTAAGCGCGTACAACTCTATATCTCGCAGAGGAAGTCGTCGCTGCCCGCTACTATCCCTACTGCATGGTTCACCGAGAGCACAGACCGTTGGGGGCGCAAAGGCCTGTGGCGCATACAGCAGAACGGCTACCTGACAGGCTTTGCCGTGCTGGATGCCGACCACGTGCCAAACCCTGAAGAGCGCATCAACGAGTGGCTCCAGCGCAAGGACTTCAACGAGCTGGGCATCGTGTGGATATTCATCACTCCTTCAGGCGAGGGCGTCAAAGTGGTGTTCAAGGCTCGCGAGGAATGGGGCAACCTGCAGGACAATGCCTACGAGATGGCTGAGATGCTGGGGGTGCTCGATTATGCTGATTCACAATGCAAGAATGCTGACCACGCACACTTCATCCCCAAGGCTGCTGATGTGAAATACATTGACTGGCATACGCTCTTCAGCTACGAGAATCCTGCCTACGAGGCACGCTTTGGCGAGGCTTACAGACGTGGTGAGAGCGACCCCACACAGCCACGCTGGCAGCAGCTGGAGATAGAGCGCAAGATGAAGAGGAAGAAGAAGCCTTCACCCTGTCCCTCCCCAAAGGAGGAGAATACGGCGGAAGCACCCACTACAAGAGAGAAGCAAGAGGGCAGCTCTCTATCCCCTCGCGACGAAGCCATCATCAAGGCCCTCAACGAGTATTATCCTGACAGCCTGCCAGAAGGCCAGAAGCATCCCACCTTTACGGAAGAGACATCACACTGGCTGTGCTGGGTGACTGACAACGATCCTGAGAAAGCAATAGCTATGGCGCTGCGCCTGAACTGGGTGCAGGCATGGGCTAATCGGCAGCCCGGCGAGATAGAGGACTTGATCAATAGCGCCTCGAAGAAGAAGATGCTGACACGCTGCCCCAAGGTCCTCAGGGAACTGCTGCAGAAGGCTGGCATCGACAACAGCGCAGCATCATCCAAGACTGGCAACGCAGCAGAGGAACTGCCCTTCGACGAGTGGATAGAGCAGATACGTGGGCTGTTTGACGTCTATCCCTGCATACGTGAGGTGTGCGAGCCTCATCCTGAGCGCCTGTGGCCCTTCCTGCTTTTTGCCTCGGCAGCACTCTTGGGCACTTGCGCCACGCTGACCTGGTACTACTTCTACGATGCACCCGAGAAGCCCAGACGCCTCAATTACAACGTGCTGGGTATTGGTGACCCTGCAAGCGGGAAAGGCGCATTGGTGCGCGTAGCATCCTTGCTGACGGAACCCATTGAGCAGGCCGACCAGTTGGCAAACGATAGCATCAACTTGTGGAAGGAGGAACAACGCTCGAAGGGCGCCAACAAGGATAAAACGCAGAAGCCCAAGGGAATTGTGCGTCTGCATGGAGCGCGAACCTCGAACAATGTGTTCATCAACGACATGAATAATGCCATAGCCGAGGTCAACGGCGAGATGATGCACATGCACATGCTCACAGTAGACACGGAAGCCCTCAACAGCATCAAGATGCAGGGTGCAAACTGGATAGACAAACAGGTCATGGAGATTAAAGCCTGGTCGAATGAGAAGGATTCGCAGCAATATGCCAATCTGGATTCCATATCAGGATTCTTTAACGTCTACTGGTCACTCGTCAGGACTTGCACGCCTCCAGCCCTCAAGGTGCTTGCCAACGAAAGGAATTTTGGCACAGGCTGGCCTACTCGTGTATCTGCCATTCCCATCCTCGGCACCGGCTTCAAGATGCTGGAGCTGCGCCGCAAGAGCGAGAAGACGGAAGCTCAGGACAACACCCTGCGTCAATGGGCCTATCGCATGGACAAGCGTCAGGGGGAGCTGCCTCTGTGGCCTCTGGTAGAGCACGCCTGGAACTGGGCAAACAATCGCATGGAGATAGCCCAATTCAACGATGACAAGGCTGACGAACTGCTGCTGAAAAGATGTCCAGCCAATGCCCTGGCCGTTGTTGCGCCCTTTGTGGATATGCGTCATTGGGACGAGCGAGAGAAGACGGGCACCTACGAGCCTGATGCCACAGACTGCGCTTTGCTGGATTTAGTTCTTGACATCCAGTATCGCACACAGCATTACTGGTTTGGTGAACTGGCCCGCAACTACTTCGAAGAACAGATGAAGGATGCCACCCTGTTCCGTCGACGCACCACACGCTATTCACAATGCTATGAGCAACTGCCTTCCCCCTTTACGATAGAACAGTTCACTCAGATCTTCGGATACGCCAACAATCGCTCTGCCAATAAGACAATCAATCGTCTGTTGAAGGACAAAGCCATTGAACGCACCATGCGTGGTGAATATCGCAAGCGTGTGCAAAGAATAGATTGACACTTTTCCTTCCTTCATTCAAGCCTGCGAAAGTAGGAAAGTAGGAAAGTCACTTGATGACAGGAAGGATTTTTAAACTCGGCAACGGCTCCCTGATTCATCGTAGTCGGGGAGCCGTTGCTTTATGTGGGGAAAGCTGGTGAATCGTAAAACATTCAAAGATAATAGAATCAAAGCGGACGCTTCAACGTATATGTCTTAAAGTTTCTCTCAGCCCATAGGCATTTCCGGTTTTAAGGGTTATACATTATTTATGTCTATGCCGACTCATGGGCATAGTTCTGATAATTGCCCAGAATCTGCTCGATGTGGATGACCTCGGGGCAGGAGTCCCATGTGACGCCGCCACCCATCAGATACCAGTTGTTGCGCTCCTTGACAGGGACTTTCTTCAGCGAAGGAAACGCAGAGACAGGCATCAATACAGAACGCCCGTCCTGCAAGTCAACCTGAAACTTTCCACGCTTGGGGAATGACAACCGCTTTATCTTTGGCTGAACATCCTTCAGGGTGAAATGCCACCACTCGGTGTCGAAGGGCTTGAAACCGTGACGGAGCATGGCTTGGCGCAGAATCATGCGGTTTTGGAACTGCTCGGGGGTGATGCTGCGTTTCGGATTGGCAGGACTCTTCGAATTGTCGCCCGTGTATTCACCATCGTCATGCCGCAAATGGTCAGGATGGCGGCAAGCATCCATCGTTTTGTCTGTCTCATATCTTATCGTCCTATTTGCTTTTTCAGAGAGTGTCGCCTATTCGATGTTGAGGCGGCGGCTCTTGGGATATTTCACCTTGTATTGCAACAGCAGTTCACGCTGCTCACCTGCCTGCAGCTGCAGGGGCCAGGTGACGATGCCGGTGTCCTTGTCGCGGATGCCACCGCTCAATTCCTCGACAGTAACCTCGATGCCTGTGTTGCGCGAAACGGGCGTCTGGTCATAGACGGTGATGTTGACTGCCTCGCGGCGGGTGTTCTTCACGGTGATACGCCAAGTGAGTGTCTGCTCCTGGTTGCTGCCCAAGAAGCGGCGCGTTGACGACTCGTTCACCTTCGTGCGCTGTACGCGGATGCTCTGGTCGCGGCCCAATGAGAAGTGCAGCGTGTCGCTGGCGGCGTTGGGGTCGACGATGCTCTTGCCTACGAAGGAGTTGTCGAAGTAGACATTGGCCTCGCCCTCCATGAGGTTGAGCTTCTGCCAGTCGGTAGCGTCGGCCACGAGGAAAGCCTCCTTGTCAATCTTCGGGATGCCGCGATACTCGTAGGTGGCAGGCAGCTGATAGCGGGCAATCTCCGTCGTGGTGGTCTTGCCACCATCGGGCAAGGTCAGCAGCTGCTTGATTTCGAACTCATAGCCGAACTGGGCCTGCTGCTGCTCAACGGCCACGACGTCGCTCTCGTCCATCTCGGGAGCAGCTACGGCAGCCTCTCTCATCAGCATCATGTCTTCCTGAGCCATAGGTCTGGCTGCGGCAGCGCTCTCCCTGGCGCGACCTTTTCTCTTGGCCCCATAGCCTACGATGGTGACCTCATTCAGCACAGCCTGGTCTTCCTTCATCTGGATGTTCAGCGTAGAGCCCGGAGTGGCGGTGCGTGTCTGGCTCACATATCCTATAAAGGAGAAGGTGAGCTGGCGGCTGCCCTGCGGCAGGGTGATGGAGTAGTTGCCGTCGGCGTCTGTGACGGTGCCCAGGCGCGTGCCTTTTACTGCGACAGAGGCGCCGATGATGGGCGTGCCGTCGTTGGCATCCACAATCTTGCCGCTGACGGTGTTGCCCTCGCTATCCATGTCATAGGTAGGAGCCGCCAGTCCGTAGTCGAGCCAGTAGGTCTTCAGCTGGGGCGCCACGTTGCTGCGGTTGGGATTGGCCGATGAGAGCAGCACGGAAACGTTCTTCCACTCCTCCTTCGTATTCTGATAGATATTGGCCTTGTAGGAGAGGGTGAGCGGCTGCCCTGTGCCCTCGGAGCGCACATCGTAGGAGGGATACCAGCCGGCGTTCTTTACATAATAAGTAATGTTGAAATCGGCACGCCCAGCCTGCTGTGCGTTCAGCTTCACATCGACCTCGGTGGCCGTGGTCAGCTTGATGCGCGCAATGGAGTCGAGGGCCGTCTGTTTCTTCGCCAGCTCCTCGTTCAGCTTCAACAGGTCGTCGTCGATGTCCTGCGAGCGTTTCTTCAGCGACAGCAGCTCCTGCGAGTAGTAGTTGTTCAGCTCCTTGATGTTAGCCAGCGGTGTGGCTACGGTACGGCTGGCCACCGAGCAGTTGGTCTTCACCAGCTCTAACTGCGAGGCCAGCACCTCCTGTTCGTCCCTGGCCTGCTGAATCTTGCGCTGTAGGGCCTTCACGGCATCCTCTGCCTGGTGCAGGCGCTTCATCTGTTCCACAGAGTCGGGATGCACCGTGCGATGGGTCACGCCCAGCACCGTAAGCTTTCCGCGAGCCTTCAGCTGCATACTCTTGCGGTCCATATAGGGCGACATGCCGGTGAAGGTAATCACCTGCTCGCCAGCCACCAGCTGCACGCTCTTCGAGCGCACCACCTGGGCACCGTTAGCAAACACCGTCACGCGGTCAATCGGGGCCGTCTGTTTCTCAGCGGCCATTGCCAGCCCAGCCATCATCAGACAAGCCAGCATCATTTTGATTCTTCGAGTTGTCATTTTGAAACAGTTTTTGTTGTTTGTCTTTGCAAAGATAAACAAATTCCCATTATCCGCAAAATTTCAGATAAAATAATTGGCCATATCGAAAATAAAGTGTAATTTTGCGCCGTATTTCAGAATAAACAATTTCTATCTCAATAAACATTATTAAATGATTATGAAGAAGTACAACTTCAACGCCGGTCCGTCGATGCTTCCCCGTGAGGTTATCGAGGCCACAGCTCAACAGTGTTTAGACTTCAATGGCTCAGGTCTCTCTCTGATGGAGATCAGCCACCGTGCAAAGGACTTCCAGCCCGTTGTGGACGAGGCTGTGGCTCTGACGAAGGAGCTGCTGCAGGTGCCCGATGGCTACAGCGTCATCTTCCTCGGCGGCGGTGCCTCTCTGGAGTTCTGCATGATTCCCTATAACTTCCTCATCAAGAAGGCTGCCTACCTGAACACGGGTGTGTGGGCCAAGAAGGCCATGAAGGAGGCCAAGCTCTTCGGCGAGGTGGTGGAAGTGGCTTCGTCTGCCGATGCCAACTACACCTTCATCCCCAAGGACTGGACGGTGCCTGCCGATGCCGACTATCTGCACATCACCACCAACAATACGATCTACGGTACTGAGATTCGCAAGGACCTCGACGTCAATGTTCCCCTCATTGCCGATATGTCATCTGACTTCATGAGCCGTCCCGTCGATGTCTCGAAGTACGACGCCATCTATGCCGGTGCACAGAAGAACCTCTCAATGGCCGGTGTGACCATCATCATCCTGAAGGATGAGAAGCTGGGCAAGGCTCCGCGCGAGATTCCCACCATGCTCGACTACCGCACCCACGTCGACAAGGGCTCGATGTTCAACACACCTCCCGTGGTGCCCATCTACTGCGCTCTTGAGAACCTGCGCTGGATCAAGCGTCAGGGCGGCTTGGAGGCTATGGACAAGCTGGCCCAGCAGCGCGCCGAGATTGTCTACGGCGAAATTGACCGCAACAAGCTCTTCGTAGGCACCGCCAAGGAGGAGGACCGCTCGCTGATGAACATCTGCTTCGTCATGGCCGACGAGTACAAGGAGCTGGAGAAGGAGTTCCTCGACTTCGCCGTCTCGAAGGGAATGGTCGGTGTGAAGGGTCACCGCTCAGTAGGTGGTTTCCGCGCCAGCTGCTACAACGCCCAGACCATCGAAGGCTGCAACGCCCTCGTAGCCTGCATGAAGGAGTTCGAGGCAAAGCATTAAGAGCCCACCCCAACCCCTCCCCAAGGGAGGGGCTTTATTAGTCTGTGGGCATAACAAGATAAAACAACAGAATTAAAAATATAAAAAAGGAGACCCCAAAGTAACTAAACTCCTCTCCCTTGGGGAGGGGTTGGGGGTGGGCTTATGAAAATATTAGTAGCAACAGAGAAACCGTTTGCAAGTGCCGCAGTTGAGGGCATTCGCAAGGAAGTAGAGGCAGCCGGCAATGAGCTCGTGCTGCTGGAGAAATATACCGAGAAGGCACAGCTGCTGGATGCAGTGAAGGATGCCGACGCCATGATCATCCGCTCGGACAAGGTCGACGCTGAGGTGCTCGACGCAGCCAAGCAGCTGAAGATTGTGGTGCGTGCAGGTGCAGGTTACGACAACATCGACCTGGCCGCAGCCACCGCTCACAACGTCGTGGCTGAGAACACCCCCGGACAGAACGCCAACGCTGTGGCCGAGCTCGTCTTCGGTCTGCTGGTGATGGCTGTACGTGGCTTCTACAACGGCAAGAGCGGCTCAGAACTGCTGGGCAAGAAGCTGGGCATCCTCGCCTTCGGTAACGTGGGCCGCAACGTGGCACGCATCGCCAAGGGCTTTGGCATGGATGTCTATGCCTTCGACGCCTACTGCCCCGCAGAGGTCATCGAGAAGGCCGGTGTGCACGCCGTGGCCAATCAGGACGCGCTGTTCGAGACCTGCGACGTCGTCTCGCTGCACATCCCCGCCACGCCTGAGACGAAGCAGAGCATCAACTACGCCCTCGTAGGCAAGATGAAGAAAGGCGGCATCCTCGTGAACACCGCCCGCAAGGAGGTGATCAACGAGCCTGAGCTGCTGAAGCTGATGGCTGAGCGCGAAGACCTGAAGTTCGTGACCGACATCATGCCCGATGCCAACGCCGACTTCGCCAAGTTCGAAGGCCGCTACTTCTCAACTCCGAAGAAAATGGGCGCCCAGACAGCTGAGGCCAACATCAATGCAGGCATCGCCGCTGCCAAGCAGATCAACGCTTTCTTCAAGGACGGCGACACCCGTTTCCAGGTGAACAAGTAAGTTTCGATTAGACAATAAAGTTAGCGCTGGTTTTCTAATAAGCCAGCGCTATTTTTATGTCTAACCATGTAACAAAAGATTACCAGTTATCCGTACGGAAAGGGAAGAGAGGCAGACCGGCCCCGTTCTTCACATTACCTATCTGGAAATTCTTGAAACAGTAACGCACAGCCACCGGCTGCGGCACCTCGGGGCTGCTGACGACAATTCCCTCGCCCCAATATCCACCGTCAGGCTTCCAGAAATGCACAGCCTTTGCAGGATGGAACACTCGGTCCTCACCAGCTACCTCAAAGCCCTGAAGGTCTTCGAAACGGCTCATGGCGCCATACTCATCCTGCAGATGGATATAGACAGCACCATCCTTTACCATCATGTCCTTGTACGAGGAGCTCTTGTACCACACCTGTTCAAAACCGTAGTCCCGGTTGAGCGCCGTATAAGCCAGACGCTCGCCCACCTGCCGTTTCTGGGCAGGATGAATCTGCGTCGTCTCGTAGGGGTACACCAGGTCGTTGGTGCTCACCAGCGAGCTGTTGGGGATTATCTGCTGCGCACGATACTGCTGTTCGCGCAGTCGGGCGCCATAGTCAGCGTTCACGTTGTCATAGTGGAAGGGAGCAATCTCTACGAAGTAGAAGGGAATCTCGCCCAACCCGAACTGCCCGCGCCACTGCTCTACCAATAACTTCAGGCGCTCAGAATACTGATTGCCGGAATCGCCCACGTTGGAGCATCCCTGATAGAACAGAATACCCTTGACGGTGTAGTTGAGAATAGGGTTGAATGTACCATTACCCCAAAGCAGGGCACGCTGGTAGTCGTACTCCTTCTTGAAGTTGACGATGCCCATCGTATCGGTAGGCTCGTTGGTGTATTTCTGCAAGTTTTCCTTTGTCAGCCAGCTCTCTACACGCGAGCCTCCCTTATTAGCCTCGATAATGCCCACAGGGATGTTCAACGTCTGGCTCAACAGACGTGCGAAGAAATAGCCCGTGGCGGAGAATTCGCCTACCGTCTTCGGCGAACAGCTCAACCAACGACAGTCTGCGTCGTCCTGCGGCTCCATGCGCATGATGCTGGGAATCTTCAGCGAGCGCACACCCGGATGGTTGACGGCATCAAGGATAATCTGGTTATGGTCTTCCACAGGACAGTTTCCGAAACCTTTCACAGGCATTTCCATATTCGACTGCCCTGCGCACACCCACACCTCGCCTACAAGTACACCGCTGACAGTAATCTTCTCACCATCGTCGAAAGTGATGGTCTGCGGTTCGAATGAAGCAGCAGGGGTCTTCACCTTCACCTGCCATCGTCCGTCCTTATCTGCCACCGCAGTCACAGTCTCCGTGCTCCACGACGTGCTCACCGTCACCTTCTGTTTAGGCTTGTCCCATCCCCAGAGCCTCACCTCTGTCTGCTGCTGAAGCACCATGTCATTACTAATCATGTGCGGAAGTCGCACTTTGGCTCCGGCCGTCAGGAACAAAGCCGACAGCATAGCCATCAAAAACATTCTTTTCATTGTCCTTTTAGTATAGGTTAATTAATAATGGGCAAAGTTACGATTTTTTTTATTTCTCACATCATTTTTTTTGATAAATCAAAGAAATGACTTAACTTTGCAGCAAATTCAAATATGCAGATGAACATGCTTTTCATCTTTTAAAAAGGCAACAGTGGACATCATAAGAAGAAACTTTTTCCGGCTTTTGCGTGCCGGAATATTTGAAAGCGAAGAACAAATAGAGGCAATGTCAGTGTGGAAATGGCGACAGTTGTATGCCTTGTCGGAAAGGCTGTGCCTCACTACATTGGTTTACGACGGCATTGAGCAGTGCAGCAGCCAGTTCTTTATGCAGATGCCAGGCGACCTGCTCTTGAGGTGCGGCGAGGAAGCAGAGCGCTCCCGCCAGCGTTGGCAGGAATCCAGCACACATCTGGCAGAGTTGATGGCAACGTTGGGCAATATGCAGCTGCGTCCCGTACTACTCGAACCTTGGACAACAGCCACGCTCTACTCGCGTCCTGAGCACCACGCCATCGGCACATCCTGCATCTTTTTCCCCTTTGAGACACAAGGCAGGAAAGCCGACGAGTGGGCACAGGCCAACGGCACCGGCTGTGATGACTCACACCGACATCTGTTGCGCTATCAATGGAAAAGCCTGAAAGTGGAGCACCGTCACCGTCTGCTCCAGCTGAACAACAGGCTGACAGGCGGTACGTTGCAGAGCATTGTGGAGCAGGAGCGCCTGGAGGGCGGCAACGCTCATGTGGTGATAGGCGGTCAGCGAATGGAGACGGTCAGCCCTACTCTGGCCATGCTGGTGGCTCTGCTCAACATAGTGCGCACATCACTGGACGAAGGTCTGCCGCTGTGGCAGATAACAGACCTGGGCATCCTGCTGCGCCGCCAAGGCGACCGTGTGGATTTCGTCAAGCTGCAGGGATGGATAGAGCGGCTGCGCTTTACCCGCATGGCTCAGATTGTAGCCACAGTGCTTACCTGCCTGCTGGGCTTCAGCCCTGACGAGGTGCCCTTCGTGCAGGCTTCCAAGATAGGCAACGACGCTGACGGCGTTGCTGACGACCTGCTTCGTAACAAGACCCGCGGCAATGCCCGCTACCTGCGATACAACCCGGGCGAAGGCATCGCCAGCGTAGTGGCTTCCATCACGCACAAACTGGGTAACGTGAAGGAGTGAGCGGTCTGCTTCCTAAATGACAAATGACAAATGACAAATGATAAATATTTAACAAAGAAAAGAAAAGTCAGTAGCATGCTGCTACGGATTGCTTTGTCATTTATCATTCTACATTTATCATTTAGCCCTGTAAGGGCGCATAAGCCCGACTCTCTGTTGCAGCGTGTGTTCACCTATGCACACGACTATGCCAATGGTGTGGAAGACTTTAAGACAAACGTCTACATCAAGCACCTCTATCAGACGAATCGCCGCAACTTCGCACTGTGGTTTGTACCGTCAATGTACGCCATTGCCCGTGGGCAGCGCTCATTCGTCAGCGAGCAGTACAGCCGGCTCACTTTCAAGGGCGACGGCAGCTTTGAGAACAAGAGGCAGGTTTACTACACCACCATCCCGCACAACCGGCAGACCATGCCCACGCTGCTTGAGTTCATCACGCCACGACTCTATGACGAGACGCTCTACGGCGACCATATCCTCTCACCGTTCAACCGCTATAACCACGCATTCTACCATTATAGCACCGACAGCATCGACAGCGAGCTGGACAGCATCACCTTCCGTCCCCGTTTTGTGTCGAACACACAGCTGGTGAAGGGTAAGGCGATTGTGGAGCGAAAAACAGGGCGTATCATAAACACAGAGATGGACGGCGAATACGACATGCTGCATTTCCACACCAAGACCGAGCAAGGAGGTGGCGGCTCACGTGCCCTGCTGCCCAAATTCTGCCAAACCAACGTAGACTTTAAGTTTGTGGGCAACCACATCTCTTCGGAGTTTGAGGCGTCCTACGACTGCGGCATCACCCTGCCCGACACGGTAAACGTGCGTGGCAGCCGACAGCTCATCGACTCAGTGCGTCCCTATGAACTGACGGAAAAGGAATTGGAAATCTATCAGAGGAGAGAAGGAGGAAGGAAAGAAATAGCTCCCGACACTACTGAGCTTCTGCAAATTACAGAAAAGCCCCGCAAGCGCAACCACCTGCGTGACATATCCTGGGAAAAGGTGGGAGAGAGCCTTACACGCAGCATCAGAGCCAGCAACGAGGATGGCTATGTCCGCCTGTCGCCCATCATTAATCCGCAGTACATCAGCTACAGCCACCACAAAGGCATCAGCTATCGCTTCAAACTGGGTGCCAGCTATAACCTCAGCAGTGATGTGGCCTTAGGTCTGAATACACGTTTTGGCTACAACTTCAAGCAGCACAAATTCTACTTCACATTGCCTTTCCGCCTTGACTATTCCTATCGCGGCCGAGAGGCTTCTGCACAGTTAGCTTGGGGCAGCAGTAACCGCGTCTACAACAACGCTATCCTTGAAGAGCTGAAGCAGTTTCACAGCAACATACCTGATTTGGAAAACAAGCAACTGGATCAGTTTGACGACTGGAACCTGTATGTCACTAACAATCTGCCGCTGAACAGCCGCCTGTCGATAGATGCGGGCATTGTCTTCCACCAGCGCAAGGCCGTCAACCACGAAGAGATGGCACGGTTAGGTATGCCAACTGAATACCGGAGCTTCGCCCCGGTGTTGTCGCTGAAAACCCGTCCCTGGAGGAAGGGGCCGATGTTCTCCATCGATTATGAGCGTGCTCTGCCAAGCGAGGAAAACTACCTGACCTACGAGCGATGGGAGGCCGACGCATCGCTGAAACATCGCCTGCACAGGCTGCAGACGCTGAACTTGCGTTTTGGCGCCGGTTTCTATACCAAGCGGGGAAAGAACTACTTCTTGGACTACAGCAACTTCCGCGATGAGAACCTGCCCGAGGGCTGGGACGATGACTGGTCGGGCAATTTCCAGCTGTTAAGTGCGCACTTGTACAACGAGAGCAACTACTATGCCCGGGGCAACGTGTCTTTTGAATCGCCCATGCTGGCCGCCTCCTTCCTACCTTTTGTCGGTCACTATATCGAACGCGAGCGTATATACCTCAGCTCCCTCTCCATCTCTCATACACGCCTCTATAGTGAACTGGGCTATGGCTTCACCTGCCGCTATTTCTCCGTTGGACTATTTGCCAGCTTCCTCAACACACAGTTACAGGAAAGCGGTGCCAAGTTCACCTTTGAGCTATTCCGCAGATGGTAAGAATAATGATGAACAATGAGTTATGAATAATCAATTACGGCCCTACCCTCTCACCGTATACAAGGCCAGCGCAGGAAGCGGCAAAACGTTTACACTGGCTGTGGAATACATCAAGCTGCTGGTACGCAACCCGCAAAGCTACAGACAGATTCTGGCCGTGACCTTCACCAACAAGGCGACGGAAGAGATGAAAATGCGCATACTGACCCACCTCTACGGCATCTGGCGCAATCATCCCGACTCAAAGGATTACTTGGAGAAGGTGCACGAAGCGCTCGGAGGTGCGCTGTCAGAGCCTCAGATTGCCGAGCGCGCCGGGCAGGCCCTACACCTGCTGCTGCACAACTACAGCTATTTCCGTGTGGAGACCATCGACTCATTCTTCCAAAGCGTGATGCGTAATCTGGCACGCGAGTTGAATCTGACGGCAAACCTGCGCGTAGAGCTGAATGACGTACAGGTGGAGGAAGCCGCCGTAGACCAGCTTATCGACTCGCTGTCGGCCTCCGACCTGCTGCTGCAGTGGCTGATGAAGTACATCATAGACAACATCAGCGACGACCGCTCGTGGAACGTCATAGGACAAATCAAGAAGTTTGGGCGCACCATCTTCCGCGACTACTACAAGAGTCACGGCGAGGAGCTGCGCCAGCTGATGAGCCAGAAAGACTTCTTTGAGCATTACCAGCAACTGCTGCGGAAAATACGGCAGCAGGCCCTGCAGCGCATGAAGCAAATTGCTGACGAGTTTTTCCGCGTTGTGGAGGACGAGCACCTTGGCGTCGATGACTTCAGTTACGGCAAGACGGGCATCTACAGTTTCTTCCAGAAATTGAGCAACGGTGTCTTCGACGAATCGGTGCTGACAAAGCGCGTCACCGACTGCGTGGGAAATCCCGATGCTTGGTGCAAGAAAAAACATGACAGGTACGAGCTCATTCACCATCTGGCATCAACAACCTTCGAGCCCCTGCTGCGCACAGCTGTGGAGGAGCAGCCCCGCCAGTGGAAGCTCTACAAAAGCGCTGACCTCACGCTGGCACACCTCTCGCAGCTACGCCTCTTGGGCAGCATTGAAAAGAAAGTGCGCCAGCTGAATGAAGAGCAGAACCGCTTCCTGCTGAGCGACACACAACAGCTGCTGCACGAGCTGATAGACGGCAGCGACACGCCCTTCATCTTCGAGAAGATAGGCACGCAGCTGGAGCACATCATGATTGATGAGTTTCAGGACACCAGCACCGTACAGTGGCAGAACTTCAAGGTACTGTTGCAGGATACGATGAGCAGGAAAGGCTCCGAAAACCTCATCGTGGGCGATGTGAAGCAGAGTATCTACCGATGGCGCAGCGGCGACTGGCGGCTCTTGGCTGGCATCAAGGAGCAGTTTCCCAATACCAAGGACATGGTGCACGAGGAGCCGCTGGACACCAATTTCCGTTCCGATGCGCACGTCATCTTCTTCAACAACGCCTTCTTCAAGCAGGCAGCCAAAATGGAGGAGGTGACGGCCTACGACGATGTGGAGCAGAAAACACACAAGAAAACAAAGATTAACGGCCACGTAAAAATCACACTGCTGCCTGCTGATGGCTATGAGCAGACGACCTTGGAGATGCTGAGCCAACAGGTTTCAGACTTACTGGGACAAGGATGGAAACCAAAGGACATCGCCATACTGGTGCGGGCCAACAGCTACATCCCCCTCATTGCACATTATTTGATGGAGCAACTGCCTGATGTAAAGGTAGTAAGCGACGAGGCCTTCCGCCTCGACGCCTCTACGGCAGTAATGACCATCGTACAGGGGCTACGCTTGCTGGCCCATCCCGACGACACCATCGCTCAAGCTTTTCTGAGGGGTGAGAGGAGTGAGGTCAGAGGTGAGGAAACATCTCTCAACTCTCCGCTCGTCAAAGAACAAACACCTCTCAACTCTCCGCTCGGCTCTGGCGCTTCGCTCGTCGAAGAACTCTCAACCCTCAACTCTCTCCCCTTATACGAACAGGCAGAGGCGCTCTACTCCATCCTCCACGCAGACCGTATGGAGCAGCAGAGCGCCTACCTCTGTGCTTTCTACGACTATTTGACGGCTTTTACCTCCGACCGCGGCTCAGACATCGACGCTTTCCTTAGCGCATGGGACGAGGACCTCTGCGGAAAGACCATCCAAAGCCCTGAGAACGACGGCATCCGCATCATCTCTATCCACAAGTCGAAAGGGCTCGAGTTCCCCTGCGTACTTATCCCCTTTTGCGACTGGCGCTTGGAACTGCCCGATGTGTTGTGGTGTACGCCCACTGACGAGCCTTTCAGCCAATTGCCCCTGGCACCCATCAACTATAGTCAGCGCGGCATGAAGGGTACCATCTACGACAATGCATACAAGGAGGAACACCGACAGAACGTTGTCGACAACCTCAACCTGCTCTACGTGGCCTTCACCCGTGCCACCAGCGAGCTCCACGTCTATGGCAGGCGCAAGGCTGCCTCCAACACCCGCTCAGCCCTCATCGAACAGGTGCTGCCCGAGGTGGAGAAAGAGTTAAGCAGACCCACCCCCAGCCCCTCCCTGCAGGGAGGGGAGGAAATACCTGGCAAAGCCGTGATTTCGGGAATGGAGGATGAGAAGGGGATGATGGTATTTGAATTTGGAGAGCCCCAGCCTATCTCTACAGAGAGAAAAGAAAACACTGATGAGTCAGACAAAACTGGCTTGCAAGGTAATTGCTCCCCTCCATACAAGGGAGGGGGTGGGGGTGGGTCTCCCTTCCTCCAGCCCTCCGCTCCCGTCAAGGTTCCCATTGAGGTCTTTCCCACTCGCGCCAGCTTCAAGCAGAGCAACCAGAGCCGCGAATTCCTTAGCAACAACTACGACGAAAAGGACAGTCGTCAGGCCGAATACATCAAGCTGGGCAACGTGCTGCACAGCGTACTGGCCTCCATCCGCAGCACCGATGACATCGAAGATGCACTCACGCAGTTGGAACAGGACGGCATCCTCTTCGGCGAAGGCGAACTGACGCGCCAACACCTCACGCAATTGATACGCCGTCGGGTTGAGAGTCCTCGCGTGGCGGAGTGGTTTGAGCCTGGCCGATGGCAGCTCTACAACGAATGCGCCATTCTAAGCATCGACCCCATAAGCGGCCGAATAGCAAATCGTCGCCCTGACCGTGTGATGACCGACGGTAATCAGACAATTGTCGTAGACTTTAAGTTCGGTCACGACCGCACCGACTACCATGAGCAGGTGCTGCGCTATATGGAACTGCTCCGCAACATGGGACATCAAAACGTGAAAGGATACCTGTGGCTTGTCTACAAAAACGAAATCATTGAAGTATGAAGACCTTCCTGGAATATGTGGCCGAGGACATCCTCAGTAAGTACGGCACAGACCTGTCACAACTCACCGTTGTATTCCCTAACAAGCGTGCTGCGCTTTTCCTCAACGAGCACTTGGTGCGCCTGGCAGGCAAGCCCATCTGGAGTCCAGCCTACACCACCATCAGCGACCTGTTCCGCAAATACTCCAAACGGCGTGTAGCCGACCCTATCAAGCTGGTATGCGAGCTGCACAAGTCGTTTACGGCGCAGACGGGCATCGACGAGACACTGGATCATTTCTACGGCTGGGGGCAGCTGTTGCTGGCCGACTTCGACGACATAGACAAGCAGATGGCCGATGCCGACAAGGTGCTGGCCAACATCACCGACCTGCACGAGATGGACGACAGCAGTTTCCTCACCGACGAGCAACGTGAGGTGCTGCATCGTTTCTTCAGTAACTTCACCGATGACCACAACAGCGAACTGCGCCAGCGTTTCCTTCGTCTATGGTCGAAGCTGAAGGCCATCTACCATGACTTCAACGACCGCCTTGCCGCCCAGGGGCTGGCGTATGAAGGGGCGCTGTATCGAGAAGTAGCCCTCTCCAACCTTCCCCGACTGGGAGAGGCTTCTGAGGCAGAGGGTTCTGGCGCAGCCACCTCCCCCAGTCGGGGGAGGCAGGAGGGGGCTTTCCTCTTCATCGGCTTCAATGTCCTGCTAAAAGTGGAGCAACAACTCTTTACAATGATGAAGAAGGCTGGCAAGGCCCGCTTCTACTGGGACTTTGACGACTACTATATGCAGAGTGAGGCCGGCCATTTCATCAGCCAGTATCTGGCCGACTTCCCCAACGAGCTGGACATCCGCGACGAAGGCATCTATCATAACTTTGTTTATAAGAAGCAGCTGCGCTTTGCCTCCGCCTCCACGGAGAATATCCAGGCACGCTATGCCGCCACATGGCTGAGGGAAAACAAGAAACGCATTGACGACGACCGGCAAACTGCCATCGTGATGTGCAACGAGAGCCTGCTGCCAACCGTCATCCACTGTCTGCCTCCTGAGGTAGAGAATGTCAACATCACCACAGGATATCCTTTGGCACAATCTCCTGCGGCCTCGCTCATCAATCAGCTCATCGCCCTGCGACGCGACGGTTTCGACCGCCAGCGCAACACATTCCGCTTCCGACAGGTCAGGACGCTACTGCGCCATGCCTACATTGTCGGCGCATCGCCACAGGCAACGGTCTTGCTGAAACAACTGACAGAGGAGCGTAACTTTCACCCCTCCTCACAACAGCTCTCTGTCGATTCGCTCACCACGCTACTTTTCCGTCCTATGCAGCCTCTCTATCAGAATGAGGAAATGCTGATATGGCTTCTCGAAGTAGTGAAAAAAGTAGCAGCAAGTGTGTCTGAAGCCAATGAGACCAATGGGAATAACAGAGAGCCTTTCAAGACTGAGAGTCTATTCCGCACCTTTACATTGCTCAACCGCCTGCACAACCTTACGCAAAACGGCGACCTCCAGACCGACATCATCACCCTGGGCCGTCTCATCACCCAGCTGGTGCAGTCCACCACTGTGCCCTTTCATGGCGAACCGGTAGAGGGGCTGCAGATAATGGGAGTGCTGGAGACGCGCAACCTCGACTTCAAACACCTGCTCATCCTTTCAACGCAGGAGAGCAACATGCCACGCGGCACCAGCGACACATCGTTCATCCCCTACAGCCTGCGCCGGGCCTACGGTCTCACCACGCCCGAGCACAAAGTGGCCATCTACAGCTACTATTTCCACCGCCTGCTGCAGCGTGCCGAAGACATCACCATTGTCTACAACAATAGCACCAACGACGGACAAAAGGGTGAGATGAGCCGTTTCCTGCTGCAACTGATGGTAGAATACCCCTACCCCATACCTAAGCTATCGCTGCAAGGGCATATCTGTCACCAGAAGCGCGAGCCGCAGCCCGTGCCCAACATGTTTCCCTCCACCCTCCAACTTACACCTTCCACCTCTTACCTCCTCACACCGACGGCCATCAACCGCTATCTGCGCTGTCCCTTGCAGTTTCACTACTATTACGTCTGCGGCCTGCGAGAGCTGGACGACCCCGATGGAGACACGATCGACAACCGAGTCTTTGGCAATATCTTCCATGAGGCCGCATGCTCGCTCTACAACCGCATGAAGGAAAAGAGCCCGTATATCGTGGCCCGCGACATCGACGACATACTGAAGGAGCCTGCCGTGATAGAGCGTGCCGTTGACGAAGCCTTCCAGAAGGAACTTTACCCTGCATCTCCCCACTTCCGTACCTCCCTCAATGGCCTCGCCCTCATCAACCGCCAGGTCATTATCCACTACCTGCAACAGCTGCTCAGCCTCGACCGCCAGCTCACGCCCTTCACCATTCTTGCATTAGAGGGCGATGTCAGCATGCCCCTCGCCTCTCACCTCTCGCCTCTCTTCTCTCACCTCTCACCTCTCGCCTCTCCCCCCTCTCCTCTCCCCTCTATTACCCTCGGCGGCCGCATCGACCGTATGGATATGGTTACCGACGCTACGGGCCGCGACCATATCCGGGTCATTGACTACAAAACAGGCGCCCACCGCCTCAAGCCGCTTGCCGACGTAGATGCCGTGTTCAGTCAGGAGAGCCTGAAAGACCATTCCGACTACTATCTGCAGGCTATGCTCTATTCACTGATCGCGGCCAAGGATTACCCTGACACGCCCGTCTCACCAGCCTTGCTTTTCATACAGCACACTGGCGCCAAGGACTACGACCCCATCCTGAAGTTTGGAAATGAACCTATCAGCGACATCCGCAACCATGCAGAGCGATTCAGCGAGCTGCTGCAAGACACCATCAGCCGGATGCTCGATCCCAATATCCCTCTGCAGCCTACCGACGACCGCCAACGCTGCCGCAACTGCCCTTACCGGCAACTCTGCTACTAACGCCACAAAGTCTCCCGTGTAAATAACCGAGTTAGATATTAAAATAAATAAGCTCCCCGTGAAAATAACTAAGTCAGATATTTTCACGGGGAACTTTGTTGTGTTTTTGGGGAGCTTATTCAGCCCCGCTAATGACTATCCGATTTCAATCTGTCGGCTCACCTTCACCTTCTCCTGCACCTGCTTGGGCAGTTCGACGGTAAGTACGCCGTGCTCCACACGAGCCTTGATCTCTTCCTTCTGTACATCATCAGGCAGGATCAGCGTCTGCTCGAACTTCGAGTAGGAGAATTCGCGGCGCAGATAGCGAGCGCTCTTGTCCTCGTCCTTGTGCTCCTCCTTCTTCTCCATCTTGATGAGCAGGTTACCCTCATCGTTGATGTGCACGTTGAAGTCCTCCTTCTTCATTCCCGGTGCGGCCAGTTCTACAAAGTAAGCCTTGTCGGTCTCCTTCACGTTGATGGCCGGTGCTGTGGCGCTTACCTTCGGCATGAAGTCAGTGTTGAAAATGTCGTTGAACACTGCGGGAATCCAGCTGTTTGTTCTCATGATTGGCATCATAGTTTTGTCCTCCTTGTTTTTTGGGTTTTATTTGTGATACATGTTTTCTTTTCTGAGCCCTCTGTTTCCATCGGCGCTCACCTATAGAAAAGCAACAAAGATGCCAGTCATAGCAAATAAGACAAACTGTCAGACACAGCAGACAGAATGTCAGCTTTGTAAATAAAACAAAACGCCACTGTTTTTTTTCGGAAAAAGATTGGGCAATTCAGTTTTTTTTCCTAACTTTGCCATCAAGATAGCGAAATTACTCCGTCTTGGCAAAAAAAGAAAAGATTTTTTTTGTTTTGCTCTCGACTTTTCGTAATTTTGCGCTTGAACAATAAAAAAATGAAAGGACATGGCAAACAAGAGAACATTAAAACACGCAATTAACGGCATCTGCGAGGAGCTCTTCGCAGAGTGTATCGCCGCATCGCTCTACGGAGCAGAAAACCAGAAGGACAACGCCGACGCCCTACTCTTCAGCATCCTGAAGACCCAGCGCGACTTCGTGGCCCGCGTCTCTCATCCTGAGCCCGGCATGACGTCAAAAGCCTACTACAAGGACTTGCGCGAGAAGTTCTCAGCACAGATAGGCGAGCTGGTGGATCAGGTGAATGCGTTATAATTATATAATATGTGGAAGAAATTCTGTAACTGGCTTTTATATAAACGCATGGGGTGGACCGTCGACGTGACTGAGGACTGCCCCGAGAAATGTATCATCTGCCTGGCACCCCACACCAGCAACTGGGACTTCATCATGGGGGTGCTTTATAATGGCGCCACAGGCATGAAGAGCAATTTCCTGATGAAAAAGGAATGGTTCTTCTGGCCTTTGGGTATGCTGTTTCGCCGTATGGGCGGCATTCCTGTCTACAGACAAAAGCACACGTCGATGACCGACACGATGGCGCAGACGGCAAAAGATGCCGCACGCTTCCGTGTCTGTATCACGCCCGAGGGCACACGCAAACGTGTGGAAGAATGGAAGAAGGGTTTTTACTATATTGCACAGAAAGCCGGGATACCCATCCTGCTCTACGGCCTGGACTATGAGCGGAAGCTCATCCAGTGCACGAAGACCATCATTCCATCGGGCAACATCGAGGCCGACATACGCGAGATTAAACTTTACTTCAAGGACTACAAGGGCAAGAAGCCCGAGAACTTTACCATAGGAAATGTATAGAAGACTAGTTTTTCTAGTAACCATCGTCATATTATCATCCCTGGTTTCTGTTAATGCGCAAACCAGCTGGGGACACACCGACCACAAGGGCGAGCCGTGGGTACAGAACGCATCGTTGCCCTATAACATCAGCCGCGGCCTGCAAGGACGTCACATTGCACTCTGGGCCAGCCACGGCATCTACTACGACCAGGGTAAGGGGAAGTGGCGCTGGCAGCGCCCGGCACTGTTTACCACCTGCGAGGACCTCTTCACACAGACCATCGTCGTGCCCTATCTCATGCCCATGCTCGAGGACGCTGGAGCCGTGGTCTTCTCACCACGCGAGCGCGACTGGCAGAAGAACGAGGTCATCGTCGACAACGACCCCACGAACAGCATCATGGCCTTCCGCTATGAAGAGAGCTATTTCCGCAACGCTTGGCAGGCAGCCCCGCAGCCCGGTTTCTCGATGCACAGCGGCGCCTACCGCGACGGCGAAAATCCCTTCACGGCTGGCACGGCACGCATGGCTGAAGTAACTCGCGCCAAGAACAAGGTGAGCGAAGTAAACTATCAGCCCAACCTGCCCGAGGCTGGACGCTATGCCGTCTATGTGAGCTATCAGACCGTACCCGGCAGCATCGACGACGCCCACTATACCGTGTGGCACAAGGGCGTACCCACCGAGTTTCACGTCAACCAGCAGATGGGCGGCTCCACCTGGGTCTATCTGGGCACCTTCGACTTCGATGCAGGCATGACAGAAGGCAACCGCGTCGTTGTCAGCAACCTTAGCAGCCATCGCTCAGGCATCGTCACTACCGACGCCGTGCGCTTCGGCGGCGGCATGGGCAACATCAGCCGAGGCGGGCGCACCAGCGGAATGCCCCGCTGCCTTGAAGGCGCCCGATACTATGCACAATGGGCCGGTATGCCCTATAGCGTCTACAGCTTCAAAGACGGTCTCAACGACTATGCCGACGACATCAACGTGCGCTCGTATATGCAGAACCTGCTATGCGGCGGATCTGCCTTCGCACCTGATTCTGCCGGAAGGAAAGTACCCATCGAGCTTTCATTGGCCATACACAGCGACGCCGGCTACACAACCGACGGCACAGGCGTCTACGGCACGCTTTCTATCTGCACCACCGGCAACGGCCCGGCTACCTTAGCCACAGGCATGAGCCGCAACGCCTCGAAGGAACTGGCTACAGCCTTATTGAACAACACCACGCAGGACTTGCAATACCGCTTCGGCGAATGGAAGCTGCGCAAGCTCTACGACCGCAACTACTCTGAGACGCGCCTGCCCATCGTGCCCAGCAGTATTCTCGAGACACTGTCTCACCAGAACTTCGGCGACATGCGCTATGGCCTCGACCCGAACTTCCGCTACTGGATGGCGCGTTCCATCTACAAGACCACCTTACGCTTCATCACACGTCATCACGGCGAGAAATATGCCGTGACGCCACTCGCACCCGACCATTTCCACTGTGAGTTCTCGAACAAGAACGGCAGCGAGGTACGCCTCAGCTGGCAAGGTCTCATAGACTCACAAGAGAAGACGTCTGAGCCCACGGGCTACATCTTATATATTGCGCAAGGCGACGGCGGCTTCGACAACGGCACGCTGCTGCGCGGCACGTCATGTAATGTGAAGCTGCAGCCCAACATTCTCTACAGTTTCCAAGTGCGCGCCGTCAACGATGGTGGCAGGAGTTTCCCCACCGAGGTGCTTTCAGCCTATTACAACCCGCAGGCTCCCCACCGCGCCATGATTGTCAACGGTTTCCACCGTCTCTCGTCGCCTGCCATCAGCCGCATAGGGCAAGGCTTTGACCTGGACGAAGACCCGGGCGTGAGCTACGGCCGCACAGCAGGCATTCTCGGACGCCAGCGTGTCTTCGATGTCTCGCGCATCGGGCTCGAGGATTCCACGGGCTTAGGCTTCTCCACCAGCGAGCTGGCCGGCAAGATCATCGCAGGCAACGACTTCAACTACGTGCGCACCCATGCCGAGGCCATCGCCGCCACGGGACGCTTCAGCATCGTCAGCACCTCCGCTCAGGCTGTCGAGGGTGGCTACGTGCCGCTGTCTTCCTACAGTCTAGTCGACCTCATCCTTGGTCTGGAGCGCAACGACGGCCACAGCCTCGTGCCCTACAAATCATTCAAGCCTGCCATGCAGAACATCCTGCGCCAGTATACGGCAGGTCACGGCAACCTGCTGGTCAGCGGCGCCTACATCGGCACCGACATGCAGCAGCCGCAGGAGCGGCAGTTCCTCAGCGACGTGCTGAAGGTGAGCTCTCCTTGCGACTATCGCGACGCCAGCGGCTTGGTCACCGGCCTTGGCACCAGCTTCAGCTTCCATCATCAGCTGAACGAGCAGCACTATGCCGCCACACGCACCGATGTGCTGATGCCCACCAACAGTGCAGCCTTCCCCGCAATGGTCTATGCCAACAACAACAGCGCTGCCGTAGCCTACGGAGGCCAGGACTATCATGCTTTCACCATGGGATTCCCCTTCGAGTGCATCACCGACGCAGGCATGCGCCGAGCCATCATGCAGGGCATCCTTTCTTATCTGATACCTAACTAAACCACAATACCATGTCTAAAATCCAAGCTAATTCAACAGGAACGAGAACCATTGAGGTGAGTGAAGAACACTTGCAGACGCTGGACAAATACCAGCTGATGCGCGAGGTACAGGAGTCACACGGCTACGTGGACGAGGAGACGCTGAACAAGCTGAAGCTGAACATTCGCGCACTTCTGGAGTCGGATGCAGGCCGCGACAAAGCCCTGCTCGACCTCTGCCTCGACGTTGTCTACAACCCTAACATGAAGGCTTTCGGCCTGCAGCAACTCTTCCAGCTCTTTGTGGAGTGGAAGAACCGCGGCAACGGCAACCTCGGTATGACCACACGCGCATTCCAGGGAACACCGTTCAACTAAAATGAGACCCACCCCCGACCCCTCCCTACAGGTAGGGGAGTAAAACGACTCTAGATGAATAATGAGGGAAAAAGAAGTGGCAAGAGTAACTACTCCCCTCCGTGCAGGGAGGGGCAGGGGGTGGGTCTGCTAACCGACTTCCTTCCCACCACCAAGAAGGAGCTGGAATTGCGTGGATGGGACTACGTCGACGTGATTCTGTTCTCGGCTGATGCCTACGTCGACCATCCTTCCTTCGGAGCCTCCGTCATCGGTCGCACCTTAGAGGCGGCAGGCTATCGCGTGGCCATCGTGCCGCAGCCCGACTGGCACGGCGACTACCGCGACTTCAAGAAGCTGGGCCGCCCGCGACTGTTCTTCGGCATCTCGCCCGGCTGCATGGACTCGATGGTGAACAAATACACCGCTGCACGCCGCCTGCGCTCAGAGGATGCCTACTCACCCGACGGGCGCCACGACCTGCGGCCCGAATATCCCACCATCGTCTATTCCAAGATTCTGCGTGAGCTCTATCCCGACGTGCCCATCGTGCTCGGCGGCATTGAGGCCTCGCTGCGCCGCCTCACCCACTACGACTATTGGCAAGACCGTCTGCGCCCCTGCATCCTTGTTGATTCAGGGGCCGACATGATTACCTACGGCATGGGCGAGAAAGCCACCATCGAACTGGCCCGCAGGCTGTCTGATGGTGATGCCATTGGAGACATCACCGACATCCCGCAGACCGTCTTCATCAAACCGGCCGACCAAATCCCCGGCGGCATCAAGCCCGACGACATCGTCCTCCACAGCCACGAAGAATGTCTGAAGGACAAAAAAGCGCAGGCCGAGAACTTCCGCCACATCGAAGAGCAGTCGAACATGATGCACGCCAAGCGGCTGATACAAGAGACTCTCCCCCAACCCCTCCCTATAAGGGAGGGGAGCAAATACCCTCAAAAAGGAGTTTCTGCGAAGGAAGTATCTTCTCCCCTCCCTTATAGGGAGGGGTTGGGGGAGAGTCTGTTCGTCATCGTCAACCCTCCCTACCCTCCTATGACCACCGAGGAGCTCGATGCCTCGTTTGACCTGCCCTACACGCGCCTGCCGCATCCGAAGTACAAGGGCAAGACCATCCCCGCCTATGAGATGATCAAGTTCAGCGTCAACATCCATCGCGGCTGTTTCGGCGGCTGTGCCTTCTGCACCATCTCCGCCCATCAGGGCAAGTTCATCGCCTGCCGCTCGAAGGAGAGCATCCTCAAAGAGGTGAAGCAGGTGATGCAGCTGCCCGGTTTCAAGGGCTATCTCAGCGACCTGGGCGGCCCGTCGGCCAATATGTACGGCATGCACGGACGCAATCTCAAAGCCTGCGAAAAGTGCAAGCGTCCCAGCTGCATCCATCCGCAGATATGTCCGAATCTCAACACCAGCCATCAGAAGCTGCTCGACATCTACCACGCCGTCGATGCCCTGCCCGGCATCAAGAAGAGCTTCATCGGCAGCGGTGTGCGCTACGATCTCTTGCTACACCGAAGCAAGGACGAAGAAGCCAACCGCTCGGCACAGGAATACACCCGCGAGCTCATCACCCGTCATGTCAGCGGACGCCTGAAGGTGGCCCCCGAGCACACCAGCGACCGTGTGCTCTACCTCATGCGCAAGCCCTCGTTCACGCAGTTTTGCGAGTTCAAGCGCATCTTCGACCGCATCAATCGCGAGGAGAACCTTAGGCAGCAAATCATCCCCTACTTCATCAGCAGCCATCCCGGATGCCGCGAGGCAGACATGGCCGAGCTCGCCGTGTTGACCAAGAACATGGACTTCCAGCTGGAACAGGTGCAGGACTTCACGCCTACGCCGATGACCGTTGCCACCGAGATGTGGTACACGGGCTACGACCCCTATACTTTGGAGCCCGTCTTCAGCGCCAAGACACCACGTGAAAAGCTGGCCCAGCGTCAGTTCTTCTTCTGGTATAAACCCGAGGAAAGGCGCAACATTGAGCAGAGCCTCCGACGCATAGGCCGCACCGACCTCGCACGCCAGCTCTTCCCCAACGCACCAACACCCCACCCCACTCCATCAGCCCCTCCACATCATGCAAATCATCGAGCAGACCATCGTTCCGAAGAACCCCGCCAAGAGAAGCGAGGACGGCATCGTCGTCACCCCTGACTTCATAGCCGTCATCGACGGCTCCACGTCGAAGAGCCGCCGACGCTGCCACAAGGACTATTCGCTGAGGAAGCACAGCAACGGCGAGCTGGCCATGCGCACCATTGCCGCATTCATCAGGAAGATGCCGAAGGACATCAGCTGCCATCAGTTCTGCAAAGGGGCCACAGAGGCCATCCGTCGCCGCTACGTCAAATCGCTGCTGCCCCATCTGGCAGAGCATCCCGAAGACCGCCTCACAGCCAGCTGCATCGTCTTCAGCCGCCTGCGCCGCGAGATCTGGATGATAGGCGACTGCCAATGTTTAGTGGGTGACCAGTTCTTCGACAATCCCAAGCCCTACGAGGCCGAGTTGGCTCAGCGTCGTGCCGACATCATCACGTCCAGCCCCGAATACCGGCAGTGGCTTGCCGATCCGTGTGATTCCGTGTCCGTCCGTTGCCAAAAACTATCCGACACCGCCCGCGAGGCCATCATCCCCCGTATGCTCGAGACCATGCAGCACCAGAACAACGGCTACAGTGTGGTCGACGGTTTTCCCGTCGACGAAAAACACGTCCGCATCATCCCCCTCGACTTCCAGCCCTGGCACATCGTCTTGGCCTCCGACGGCTACCCCTTCCTCTGCCCCACGCTCAGCGAGAGCGAGGCTCGTCTGGCTGAACAGCGTGAGAAAGACCCGCTCAACATCGGCCCCGCCTTCATGGCCACCAAGGCCTTCATTCCAGGCAACCACAGCTTCGACGACCGCGCCTACATCAGTTTTTCCGTGTAATAAATGCCTAAAAATTTTGCAGTCTCAAGGAAAATGCCTACCTTTGCACCCGCTTTTACAGCCACCGGCATCGTAGAAAGCTGGTTCCGTAGCTCAGCTGGATAGAGCAACAGCCTTCTAAGCTGTGGGTCTCGGGTTCGAATCCCGACGGAATCACAAGAAAATCCGCAATCAACCGAATATCAGTTGATTGCGGAATTGTATCTTTGCACCATACAACAACACCTGAAATGAAAAGACTTTTAGCAATCACAGCGCTTCTTGTCCAGACGACAGCAGTATGTCTGGCCGAAGACTGGATGGGACAGTTAGACGACAACACTTACCTGTCGCAAGTAAGCATTCCCGGCACCCATGACAGCGCTACGGGTGAGGGCTGGACGGGCTATCTGGGCGAGATGTTCGGCCCGTCGATGGGACAGACCCAAGACCTCAGCATTGCCCAGCAATTAGACTGTGGTGTAAGAGCTTTCGACCTCCGTCCCTGTGTCGCTGAAAATGAACTGGTCATCAATCACGGCATTCTGCAGACCAAGGCTACGTTTCCTGAAACGCTCAAGCAGCTATGCCAGTTCGTTGCCGAGCACCCCACTGAGTTCGTGGTTGTCGTCATGCGCCATGAGAGCGACGGCGACGACAATAGCAACCAATGGAATGACATGATGAACACATGCCTGAACAGCGACGATATCCGTCCTCAGCTGTCCGACTATAAACGTGACATCACCGTGGGCGAACTGCGAGGAAAGGTGCTCGTCCTCTCCCGTGACAAGTATGCCACTACGCCCGTTGGCGGCTTTATCAATGGCTGGGGGCACCAGGCCGACTATGTCAGCGGTTTTATCAGAGGATCTGTCGGAGCGGCCTGTAAGCTCTACGTTCAGGACTTCTTTGAAGTGATGGAGAATATGACCGCCAAGCTCAATGGTATAGAGAAGCTGCTCAATTTCTCTACAAAGAATAATGTCTACAAGAATACCCAGCATCTGACTGTCTGCATCAACTGCACATCCGGCTACACCGCTTCGGCATCGACCGACGGCAACAAGGACAATGCCGCCCAGTGCAATAGGAAAGTCATAGACTATCTGGCAGACGAGACACATGCCGGTCCCACGGGCATTGTCTTTATGGACTTTGCCGGTACAGACGCTTCCGGTTCCTATGAGGTCAAAGGCCAGGAACTGGTCAACACAATCATCACCAACAACCTGCGCTATATTCCTGTGAAGAAAGAAGACGCTTCAGGAATCACACAGCCAGCGTGCTGTGAAAACAGTACGGCCTCTCGCTATGACCTTCTCGGACGTAAACAGAGCCGACAGCTCCGTCGCCCAACCATTATCATAGAGAGAGGCCGGAAAAAAGTGGGTAACTAATTGCCTGACGGCTACAGGCCCAGCTTCTTGCGGATGGCCTTGGGAATAGCATTCTTGTTCACAAGGAAGTCCATCGTATTGAGGGCGATGAAGTTCTTGGTCATGTACCAGATGCCCTTGTAGTCGCCGGTCTCACCCCACGAGTTCTTCACCATGTAATATTCCTTTCCGTACTGGTCCTTGGCCACGCCATAGATCAGCATACCGTGGTCGTCGGTCAGCTCCCAGTTGTCGAAGCGTTCCTGGCGCATCTCCTGTGTGGGGATAATCTCAGGCACCTTGCAGCCTAAGGAGTCGATGACGTTCTTGCGCTTGGCGGCGGTGAGCTTCAGCCAACGGGCCATATCGCTGCCAGCCAGGCTCTTGGCAGCCTCGCCGTCGATGGCGTAGGCCAGACCCTGACGGGTGAATCCCTCTTCCGACACGTCGCCGCCCCAGGCCACGGTGTAGCCGTTGGCCACGGCGTTGTCGATGACCTGCATCATCTCGTCGATGGGCAGGTTATAGCTCAGCGGGAAGCGCCAGTTGTCCTGCACCTCCACGGCAAAGCCGGTGTAGAAGGGATGGTGCGTATAGCTGGTGATGCTGACATAGTCGTCGAGGTTAATGCCCAGGCTCTGCACGAAGGTCTTCGGGGTATACTCCTTGCCCTCATAGGTGAACTTCTCGGGGCACTGGCCCAGATAGGCGTCGAGGATGCCCTGCAGGCCCACCTTCCACTGGTTGGAGAGTTTCTTGGCCGAGCTCTTGGCCACTGCAGCCACATAGGGCTCAAGCAGCGAGAAGAACTCATTGAAGTTGTTCAGCGAGTCGCCGTAGAGCGAGCCGGGGAAGGGCATGGCTTCTTCAGGACAGATGCCGTGGGCCTTGAGCGTGGCCAGCACGTCCTCGGCCGATCCTCCCTGAGCAAACTGGCAGTCGCCGTGATAGCGCACCACCTGGATGGCACGCTCCATGTAGGTCTTGTTCTCCACGAAGCTCTCGCAGAGGTCGTAGGTCTTGCCCGTAGCCTTCAGGATTTCTGCCTCGAAGAACGACAGCGTGCTGTAGTTCCAGCAGGTGCCCGAGCGGTTCTGGTCCTTCATCGAAGTGATGGGAATCTCCTTGATGGTGGTAAACACGGGTTTGTTCGAAGCCGTGGAGTCGTTCTTCTCCTCGGCTTGTGCGCCCATAGCCATCATGGCCAGCAGCGCGAGTGTCAACATTTTCTTCATTTGATTCAGTTGTATTTTGTTTATTACATATTCAAGATGCAAAGGTACGAAAAAAAATCCATTCAAGCGATTATTTTCTTGATTTCTTCACGTAGTGCTTCACAACGAAGAAGCCGATGACCAGCGCCACGATGGCCACGATGCCGATGACGATATAGGTGTTGTACTTCTCGATGGTGGCGTTCAGTTCGTTCTTGGGCACCACGGAAGCCAGATACCAGCCCAAGGCCGCCAGGATGCTGTGCCAGGCGCCGGCGCCTAAGGTTGTGTAGAGCAGGAACTTCCAGTAGTTCATGCGTGCCAGGCCTGCCGGGATGCTGATCAGGTGTCGAATGCCGGGAATCAGTCGTCCTGTCAGTGTGGCAGCTACGCCGTGGTTGTCGAAATACTTCTCGCTTTTCTCCACCTTCTCTTGATTCAGCAGGCACATCTTGCCCCACTTGCTGTTGGCGAACTTATAGATGACGGGACGTCCCACGTAGAGGGCCACGACATAGTTGATGGTAGCGCCGATGGCCGCGCCGATGGTGGCGAAGAGCACCACGAGGAAAACGTTCAGGTCGCCCGAGGCGGCATTGTAGGCGGCAGGTGCCACCACCAGTTCCGAGGGCACGGGTATGACCGTACTCTCTAAAAGCATCAGCAGCAGGATGGTGCCGTAGTTCAAGTTGTCGAGGAGTGATGAAATCATTTCAATATGCTATTTTCGGTTATTCATGGTTGGCAAAAACCAGCTGTCCGTCGTAGGCCAGTTCTACGCCTTCCGGCAGCTTTTTGTTCACCTTTTCATGCAGGCCCACATCGTGGCACACATGGGTGAGCAGTGTGCGACGCGCTCCGATGCTGCGGGCGAAGGCAACGGCATCGTCTACCAGCTGGTGGGAGTGGTGCGGACGGTCGAAGCGCAGGGCGTTCACCAGCAGTGTGTCCACCCCTTGCAGCAGGGCGGCCTGGTCGTCGGCGATGCTCTTCATGTCGGTGATGTAGGCGAAGTCGCCGAAACGATAGCCGAGGATGGGCAGCTTGCCGTGCATCACCTCGACGGGCAGGATATCGACATCGCCGATGCGCATGGGTTGGCCGGCATGAATCTCGTGCAGCCCGATGGCAGGCACACCGGGATAGCGGTTGGCGGCAAAGCAGTAAGGCAGCATCTCCAGCATCCCCTTGCGGGCGATGGGGTCGGCATAGACATCAATCTGCCCGAACTGGCAGTAGGGGCGTATGTCGTCCATACCTCCCACATGGTCGTAGTGCGAGTGGGTGACGAGGATGGCGTCGATGCGGCGGAACGTCTGCGGCATGATCTGCTGACGGAAGTCGGGACCGGCATCGACAAGGATGCGCGTGCGCTCCGTCTCCACCATGATGCTGCAGCGCAGGCGCTTGTCTTTCGGGTCTTCGCTGCGGCACACCTCACAGCGGCACCCGATGACGGGCACACCGCACGACGTTCCTGTTCCCAATATCGTTATCTTCATACAATGTTCACCTCAGGTTTGAGCAGAATACCAAAGCGCTGTAGCACATCGTCTTGTATGGCCTGACACAGCGCCACGATGTCCTGGCCGGTAGCACCGCCGAGATTCACCAGCACAAGCGGCTGCTGATGGTGCACGCCGGCACGTCCCAGGGCACGGCCTTTCCATCCGCATTGGTCGATGAGCCACGCGGCGGGAATCTTCTCGCTGTTCTCATCTATATAATAATGTGGCATCTGAGGATGGGCGGCGGCCAGTGCCTCATACTTCTCCCGACTGACAACGGGATTCATAAAGAAGCTGCCGGCATTGCCCAGTACGGCTGGGTCGGGCAGTTTCGAGCGGCGAATGCCGATGATGACGCTCCTGAGCTGCTGTGCGGTAGGCCATCCGCCAATGCCCTGGCGTTCAAGCTCAGCACGCAGGTTGCCATATTCCAGATTCGGCCTGTACTGGCGATGCAGCCTGTAGCTGACGTGTGTGATGAGGAAACGATTCTTCCATTCGTGCTTGAACAGACTGTCGCGATAGCCGTAGCGGCAGTCTTGCTGACGAATGACCACGGGCTGGCCCGTCTGAATGTCGACGGCATGGATGTCGTGGATGAACTGACAGACTTCGGCACCGTAGGCTCCGATGTTCTGCACGGCTGAGGCACCCACCTCGCCGGGAATGAGCGACAGGTTGGCCAGGTCGGTAAAGCCGCGCTCCACGCTCCAGGCCACCACGTCGTCCCATGTCTCGCCGCTGCCGCAACGCAGCAGGGCACTGCCGTCATCTGTTTGTGAGATGTGAGGTGAGAGGTGAGAGGTGTGAGGTGTGAGGTGGAGGGTGATGCCTCGGATGGCCGAGTGCACCACCGTGCCGTCGTAGTCGGCAGTGGGCAGCAGGTTGCTGCCTGCGCCAATCACCATGTATGATGTATCCTCGCGGCGCAGTTCCTCTGCCACGCCGATAGCCTCTTCAGTTGTGGCATACTCCAAATAGCGCCTGCATTTGGCCTCAATGCCAAAGGTATTCTGAATCTTCAATTCTCAATTCGTATTAGCTTCCACCTGCCACGCTTCTGCCGGAAGGTAAGGGCGGTCTCCAAACCGTTGGCAATGCCGCAGATGACAAAAGTCTTCTCCTTGGCCCTACTACTCTGCGGCCCGTACACAATATTATATATGCTGTCGCGTGGCAGCTCAGGGGCGAAGGCCTCCCACGAGTCGGGCGTGATAAAGCCCTCCATCGTGGCGAAGTCATCGTCAGGGTCGGGGCCGGCAAAGGCTATCTCGTTGCTCAGGCTCTTCTGCTGGAAGACGGAGTCGGTGGCAAAATCATGATAGAAATGCAGGAACTGTGCATTGGGGTTGCTTTGCAGGGCCTGGTGGGTGACGGAGGTGAGCATCCAGCGGCCTTCATTGCGCATGAAAAGATACTGTCTGACGGAATCCATCTCGAAGAACACTTGTTCCACTACGACATGGTCTACAGCAGTATCACCAGGCAAGGCCGTCTGCTCCTGTGTGTCGAAGATGCGCACATACAGCCCCTGATCCATGAAGAAGCGGTTGACGGTCCATAGCGAATCCTCCACCATGCTCTTCTTCCCGTCAGCATCGGTCACCGGCAATGGAAAGACGGTGCGGCGGTGCTGCAGCGAGGAGTTGCCGACATAGTAGTAGAAGAAGTCGTCAAACAGCTCATCGGCTGCCTTCGGCAGGTCGTCGCTTTCGAAACGCTCGGGCAGCGGCTCCTCCTCGTCTTCAGGCTCCGCCACGACGGGTGCATCCTTCTTGCCGCCCATGCAGCCTATTGTCAGCAACAGCACCAGCAAGGCTGGAATCGTATTCTTCATTTTCTTTGTAAACTCGAATGCTTGAATTTCGTGCAAAATTACAAATAATTCTGCAACCGACGAAAAAAAGTCGCAAAAAACTTGCGTGATAGAAAAAAAGTGCCTACCTTTGCACCCGCTTAGATGAACAAGCCGCAGGGAAGAAAGCAGAATGGACCCGTAGCTTAGCTGAATAGAGCGTCAGATTCCGGTTCTGAAGGTCTTGGGTTTGAATCCCAACGGGTTCACAAACAGCAAAACAGGAGCATAGCTCAGTTGGTTTAGAGCGCTTCAGTCACATTGAAGAGGTCTTGGGTTCGAGTCCCAATGTTCCTACAGCTTAACGATGCAGAGAGTCAATGACAGGCTCTCTGCTTTTTTATATTAAAGACCCTCCTAGACCCTCCAAGACCCTCCAAGACTCTCCCCCAGCCCCTCCCTTGTAGGGAGGGGGGCAATTACTTTGCAAGCCCTTCGCGCTCTCCGCCTCCGAGGTATCTCCTCCCCTCAAGGTGCCCACAAAACTCCCCGCCCCTCCGCTCGGCATCCCGAAGGGTGACGCTTGCTACCAACGGGACGCAAGAAGGGGAGGGGCAGGGGTGGGGTCTGTAACTTTCACTGAGGCAGGCACTTCGGCAGCAGTCACCCCGCCCCGGCCTCCGGCCACCCCGCCCCTTCAAGGGGTGGGGAGTTGAGTTACCTTGGCGGCAGCTACTCCCCTCCATAGACTCTCCCCCAACTCCTCCCTCCCTCTCCCTTCAGGCCCATTTTGTAAAGAAAAATTGACAAGAAAAAAGGGTCGCGAAAAATGTCGAAATAGAATGACGGAAAGCCGAAATGTGCACATTCTTGCTTCTTTTGGCCCCCAAAAACGAGCAAAAAAACTGCACAAATTTCCAACAATGTGCAGCTTTTGGGCACCAAAAGGGTGTTTTTCTGACTAAAAACCCACTCTGACATGTTCATGGCGAAGCCACTTTTTTTAAAAAGTAGGCTCCCCATGAAAAAATCTAACGGTAGATTTTTTTGCGAGTGACTTCGCCATCATCAAAAAACGCACGCAAAAACCGCTATCCGTCTGACTCACAACAAGATAAACAACCACCTCCAAAACTGCGATATTTCCGGCAAAGTTTTTCTTCGTCGAGAATTTTTAAAATATGACCATAGTTAATGAGCCTTTTTGTAAAATTTTATTCAACTATCGCAAGGCTACTCACCACCGCCACGGCTTTCCTTGGAACTTGGACCGGGGGAGACCGACCATGACGCCATTTCGGTCAACAACTGCACCGTATTTGTATTTTTAATACAAGAAACGATACGGGATTAAGGAAAAGTTCGTACCTTTGCACTCGAATTCAAATATCATGACGTTATGACGGCAATTACAGTCAACATTCCCAACAACAAGGTTAACTTCTTCAAGAAGTTGATAGCTGAGATGGGCTGGATTTACGAAGTGAAAGAGGAATCGGTCACCAAGGGGCCCCGCCTCTACGACCCTGAGACCGGTGAGTACCTCAATGACAAGACAATGAAGGTCATCGAAGATGTGCGCAATGGCAAGGAGCCTATTATCGAATACGATTCATTTGAAGATTTCAAGGAAGCCATGCGTAAGCTATGAAGAAGTTGTACAACGTTACCAACTCTTAGCAATACGAACGAGACGTGAAGCTTGCAAAGCGTTGTGGCCTCGACATTGAGAAGTTACTTGACGTGGTCGATATGTTACGTACTGACGAGCCGCTGCCCGAGAAGTACCATAACCACCTGCTGCATGGCGATTACAAGAGCTACTGGGAATGCCACATCAACCCCGACTGGCTGCTACTTTACGAGAAAGACACCGAAATCCGCATCATTTCCCTTTACCGCACCGGCACCCACGTCGACATCTTCGGTAAAGGAAAGAAACGATAATACCCTCTTACCAATGCAGAAGCCAAACAAATCGTCAAGAGCGATGACACACGTCTGCCCGCCTATGTCGCCGTGGTGGAGTTCAGCACCCCCAAAGCCATTTTCGACATCAAGAAACAATAGCACACATCATGAAAGATATTAAGACCCTACACAATGAGGCGATGGATCTTGCCCTTCAGGCCGACATCGCAGCCAAGGCCGCTCCCAAGAGCGAGCAGTGCTTGACACTCTACACTGAGGCCTTCGAGAAGGAGCGCGAGGCCGCCCTGCTCGCCGACTTCATGCAGAACCCCGAGCCTGGTCTCTCCATTCTCTACCGCAGCGCGGCAAGCCTCGCCATACAGTGCGGGCACTACCGCGAGGCCGAGCAACTCATAGCCGTCGCCCTGCAGGGCCGCACGCTCTACAAGGACGGGGCATGGAACACGCTGTGCCTGCCCTTCGACGTGACGGCAGCGCAGATGGAAGAGGCCACTCATCCGCTGCAGGGCGCCAACTACATGGTGCTCGACACCACTGGCAAGTACACTGATGACGACGAGCTGGATGATACGAATGGTACGAACCAGACGGGCCTCGTCGGCTCCACGCTCTACCTCTACTTCAAGACTCCCGAGGCCGACAGTGAGGGCGTCGTCATCCCTGCCGGCACACCGTTCATCGTGAAGTGGGAGGGCGACGGTACTAACAACCTCGTTAACCCTGTGTTCAGCGGCGTCACCATCAGTGCTACAGGCCCCACGACCGTTGTCAGCACTGACGAGAAGGTAAGCTTCAAGGGGAACTACAACCCCGTCAGCGTAGAGGCCAGTGAGAGCATCCTCTTCATGGGCGGCGACAATACCCTCTACTATCCGCACGCTGCAAGGACCATCAACGCCTTCCGCGCCTGGTTCGACCTGGGCAGCAACAAGGCCCGCGAGTTCCGCCTGAGCTTCGGCAAAGAAGGTGAAGCCTCGTCTATAAATGAAGAATTAAGAATGAAGAATGAAGAATTTGCTACCGCTGCGGGCTGGTACACGCTCGACGGCCGCAAGCTTGACGGCAAGCCAGCGAAGAAAGGCCTGTTTATTTATAATGGAAGAAAGGTTGCGATTAAGTGAGAGAAGAGCCGAGCTTGCTCAAAACGAAAATAATAAAATATTTCAATTGATAAATAAATAGTAAATTGTAAATTGTCAAATTGTAAATCTCCATGATGAAAAAGACATATCAACAGCCTATCATGCTGACCGTGCATCTGAGGACCTCGCACATCGTCTGCGCCACCAATACCAAAGGCAATACCAACATCAAACTCACCAACGACAACGATGAGGGACAAGTCATCCGCTCACGCCAGCACAGCGTCTGGGACGACGGGGAGGATGAGTAGTCATTTTTTTATCATCACTTGAAATGAGCAAAGTTATTGATATACTTAGGACTGCGAAGAAGCCCTTCGCCAGCTTCGAGCTGGTGCCGCCCCTGAAAGGCAGCGACGTGAGCCGACTCTACGACAGCATCGACCCGCTGATGCAGTTTCAGCCCCCGTTCATCAACGTGACTTGCCACCGCGACGAGGTGGAATACGTGCCCAACAGCGACGGCACCTACACGAAGATGACACTGGCCAAGCGCCCCAGCACCATCGCCATCGTGGCAGCCATCATGCGCCGCTACCCGCAGCTGGAAATCGTGCCCCACGTGATCTGCGGCGGCGCCTCGCGCTCGAAGGTGGAGAGCGAGCTGCTGGACCTGCACTTCCTCGGCATTCAGAACGTGGTGGCCCTGCGCGGCGACGCTATCCCCGGACAGCGTTTCTTCATCGCAGAGCCCGACGGCTTCAGCCACAGCTCGGAGCTGGTGGCGATGATCAGCCACCTGAACAAAGGCCAGTATCTGGACCCGACGGTGAAGAAAGGTCTGCCGACAGACTTCTGCGTAGGCGTGGCCGCCTATCCTGAGAAGCACTACGAGGCCGCCAACCTCGACACCGACATCATGCGCCTGAAGGAGAAGGTGGAGGCTGGCGCCGACTATATCGTCACGCAGATGTTCTTCGACAACGAGCAGTATTTCCGCTTCGTCGACCGGCTGCGACAGGCAGGCATCAGCGTGCCCGTCATCCCGGGCTTGAAGCCTATCTCCAACCTGCGGCAGATTGACCTGCTGCCCCGCTCGTTCCACATCGATATTCCACAGCCGCTGGTCAGCCGCCTGAGCCTGACGAAGACTGCCGACGAGGCCTATCAGGTTGGCATCGAGTGGGCCATTGAGCAAAGTAGAGACCTGCTGGCACACGGTGCGCCTGCCATCCACTACTACACGATGGCCAAGCCCGACAACGTCTGCGAGATTGTCAAAACAGTCTTCTAATTGGCTAAAAAATCTTATTATTTTTTGCTGTTTGTTTTCTTTTCACTATCTTTGCACTTCGAATTGTAAGTACAAATGAGGAATAAAGCAAAAAGAAGACTGACAGCAATGCTGTTGTTCATCGGCATGATGCTGTGCACTTCGCCCGCACTGGCACAGGATGACACAACGACGACAGCCGCTGACGCCACGGAGCAGGCGATGCCCACAGCAGCCGACTCACTGCTGATAGAGGCTGCCAATGGTGAGCTGCTGTCGCCACAGGAGCTTGTCGGCGAAGACGTGATGGCACAGGCTGCAACAGCACAGGGCCTGGGCATGCACGACCAGCTGAAGACGAAGTTCGTGGAGGGCTCTGCCAGCTTCATGTCATTGGTGGCACTGGCGCTGATATTAGGTCTGGCGCTGTGCATTGAGCGCATCATCTACCTGACGCTGGCCGAGATCAATGCGAAGAAGCTGCTGGCCGACGTAGAGAAGAAAGTGGAGGCCAACGACATGGAGGGCGCAAAGGCGCTCTGCCGCGACACCCGCGGCCCTGTGGCCAGTATCTGCTATCAGGGGCTGATGCACGCCGACGAGGACATGGCATCGGTGGAGCGCAACATCGTGAACTACGGCCTGGTGCAGTCGGGACATTTAGAGAAAGGCTGCTCGTGGATCAGGCTGTTCATTGCCATGGCGCCGTCGCTGGGATTCCTCGGCACCGTCATCGGCATGGTGATGGCCTTCGACCAGATTCAGGAACAGGGCGACATCAGTCCCACCATCGTGGCCGAAGGCATGAAGGTGGCACTCATCACCACTATCTTCGGCATCATCGTCGCCCTGATACTCCAGGTGTTCTACAACTACATTCTTACAAAGATAGAGCGGCTGACCTCTCAGATGGAGGAGTCGGCCATCACCCTGCTCGACATTCTGATGAAGCGGAAGCTGCGCCATGATTAACTACGAATCACCTCTCTTCGTCGACATCGTACTCTACACTATCTACGCGCTGTTGACTGTTGCCGTGTTACTCACGGTATGGTCGGTGGTGAGGCCTCATGTGAGAGGTGAGAGGTGTGAGGTGAGAGGTGAGAATGGTGTGCCTGTGCGCCGCATCGCCCTGCTGACCGGCGGTCTGCTGGTGGTGACGATGGTGGTGACCTGGCTCACGGCCAGCACTGAGCCGCTGAGCATCAACGGGAAGACCTATGCCGACGCCTTCTGGCTGCGAGCCAGCGACATGCTCATCAACACCACCCTGGTGCTGATAGCCGTTGTTGCTGCCGCCATCATTTTCTCTGTCATCAAGGCTCAAAAAACAAATCTCAAGTCTGAATGATGTTTAGAAGAAGAGGAAAAAGGGAAGTGCCGCAGTTGAACACTACGTCGACAGCCGACATCTCGTTCATGCTGCTGATATTCTTCCTCGTGACCTCGTCGATGGACACCGACAAGGGCCTTACCAGCCAGATGCCGCCGCCTGAGGACACTACCGAGCAGCAGGAACAAGAGGTGAAGAAGCGCAATGTGATGGAGCTGCAGTTAGACGCCAACGACGTGCTGACATGCAACGGCGAGGCTATCACTACCGACGAACTGACGAAACGCGTCGAGGAATTTGTGGCCAACGCTGCCGATGCAACCGACCTGCCCGAGAAGAGCGAGCGTGAGGTGCACCTGATAGGACACTGCCGCGTGAGCGACCGCCACATCATTACCATAGAGGCCGACCGCCACACCACCTATAACGCATACTTCGAGATGCAGAACGCCATAGCCCGCGGCTACAACAACCTGCGCGACCGTCTGGCGCGCAGCCATTTCGGCCATGGCTATGCCTCCTGCTCACAACAGGAGCGCGACGCAGTGGGCATGGTCTATCCGAAGAGGATTTCAGAGGTGAGAGAGTGAGAGGTGAGAAGTAAGTGCTATGAGGAACAGATACTTTGCAAGGAACAATGAGGACAGGGACGTGCCGATGCTGAACACATCGTCGCTGCCCGACCTTATCTTCACCGTGCTCTTCTTCTTTATGATCGTCACACACATGAGAGACGTTGACCTGAAAGTGCACTACGAGGTGCCGCAGGGAACGGAGGTGCAGAAGCTGGGCCACAAGGCCAGCGTGGTGCACATCTACGTGGGACGACGCATAGGCGCCACCACCGGCAGCGACGACGAGTTCTTTATTCAGCTAAACAACGACATAGCTACGATAGACGACATCAAGGCCTTCGTAGCAAATGAGCGCAGCCGCATGAACGCTGAAGACCAGGGGCGCATGACGGTAAGCATCAAGGCTGACCGCGACGTGCCGATGGGCCTCATCACCGACATCAAGCAAACACTGCAAGAGTCGTACGCCCTGCGCATCAACTACTCGGCAACGGAAAAGCCAATAAACAACAAACAATAACTCAACAAACAATAAGCATTAAAAAATGGCAAACCTGAAACTTGACTTGTTAGACAAACAGATTCTGAAAATGATTTCCGAAGATGCCCGCGTGCCCTTCCTTGAAGTGGCCCGTGCCTGCGGCGTCAGCGGTGCAGCCATTCACCAGCGCATTCAGAAGCTCACCCATATGGGCGTGCTGAAAGGCTCGCAATTTGTCATCGACCCAGAGAAAATTGGCTATGAGACCTGCGCCTTCATCGGCCTGAATCTGAAGAATCCCGAAACTTTTGACAGCGTGGTGGAGCAACTCAAGAAGATGCCTGAAGTGGTGGAGTGTCACTATACCACCGGCAACTACGACCTCTTCATCAAAATCTATGCGCAGAACAACCACCACCTGCTGAACATCATCCACGACCAGCTGCAGCCTTTAGGCCTGGCTCGCTCTGAGACTATCATCTCGTTCCACTCGGCCATAGACAGACCTTTCCCCGCCACCAAATTCCCTGACGAAGAATAAGCGAGGGGAAAACATTCCCCAGCGAAGAATGAACAAGGGGGAAACTACTGGGCTACCCGTTCATAGTTGACGAAAGCATAGTCATGGCTATGCTTTTCGTCGGCTTGGTGCATCTCGCGGCAGACTTCTTTCCAGCCGTCACGGTATTCAGGGAAGAAGGTGTCGGCGTGTTCCGGCACGTCGTCGATCTCGGTCAGGCAGAGGCGGTCGGTCTTGTCTAACAAGTTTCTGTAGAGGCTGGCTCCGCCGATAATATAAATGTCCTCATCGCTCTGGCAGGTGGCGACAAAGGCTTCCCAAGTGGGAAAGCACTCACATCCGGGCAACTCTTTCCGGCTGCGCGTCAGCACGCAGTTGCGACGATTGGGCAACGCACCCTTGGGGAGGCTCTCGAAGGTTTTCCTTCCCATCACAATGGTGTGTCCGGTGGTGAGCAGGCGGAAGCGCTTCAGGTCGTTGGGCAACCAGTAGATGAGTTTGTTCTGGTAGCCGATGGCACGGTTTCTGGCCACGGCGGCAATCATATTCACTGTCATATCTGTCGTTTGTTTTTCATACAATCTATTTGGTGAGCTTCACGCTACGCTGTCGGCCGTCGTGCTTCCACGACACGATGTAGACTCCATGAGGCAGCGACGACAGTGAGCAACCGTCGCTGGCACGGAAAGCGGCCCTGCGCCGGCCATGCTGGTCGTAGACGACAACCTGGAACGACAGCGCCATAGGGTCGTCGGCACCGAAGTGGAGGAAGTGTGTCTGCGGATTGTAGGCCAAGGCATAGTCTGTCTCCACATGGCTGATGGCATCCTCGATGTTGGTGTCCACTGTCTCGATAAGCCACAGACGGTTGGCCGACGTGGCATTGCGGTCGTCACTGGTATAGCTGATGATGCGCGTGCCGTCGGCAGCATTGCCTCCAGAGAGATTGGCAGCATGTTGGCTCCAGCGGCTCACGATGTTGTAGCGCCCGTCGGCCTGCTCCACGATGTCCCACTGCTGCGACATGCTGGCGGAGTCGGGAGCACTGACGCTGAGGACGGTGCCCGTATAAGTAGTGGCAGTGGCGCCAGCCGGACTGTCGTCGGTCAATGCCTGTCCGGTGGCTCGGTTGGTAATAAACAGGTAGCCGTTGGCCAGGTTGACCAGCCGCCATTGCTGGGTCTCGCTGTCATTCTGCCGATGGCGCCCACACACCTCGTTACCGTTGAGGTCGAAGCATGTGCCCGTTCCTGCGTTGACGAATGCGTAGGAGGAATGGGCATCAGCCAGGAAGCCCGGCGTCTTCGGCTCGTCTGGGCCGGGCTCAGGAGCATCGGGCAGCAGCTCGTCAAAAGCCGTGGTGAGGAAGAGCATGTGTTTGTGGATGAAGGAGCGCAGATCGTCGATATATTCTCCATAGGTGCTGTGCAGCACTCGCTCGCGCAGTGTCATGACATTGATGCCCCACCGCTGGTAGTTCAGCTGCTGCGACTGGTCGAGGAGCGCTGCCAGGCTGTCGATCTTCTCATACAGGTAGTTCTCCATACCATCATCTACCAGTTGCCGGTACCTGCGATTGACGAGACGGGCAAACCAGGGGTCTTCCCAGAGACGCTGCACCCAGCTGCGGCATCCGTTTGACGAGCCGTAGCCGACATCTTTCATCAGCTGTCTCTCGGTGTTGCTGGTGCCGCCACGGTCGTAGCGGTTGTCGTTGTTATACGCAATGTCATAGTCCCATAGCGGGCCCCAGAACAGGCGGTTGTCATCCTGTTGCTTATAGAAATAGGTACTGAAGAAGCCGTCGACGTTGGCGCTTATCTCGGTACAGACGTACCAGTTGACCAGCGTCAAGGAGTCCACCAAAGGACGGTAGCCCGACTCTGGGTCATCGAAATCTGCAGCGAAGAGATGCTGTTCGAAGTCGTTTACGAACTGGCGGATATAGAAATACTGACTGCTGGCTATCTCGTCATCATCTGGATAGTGGATGCGCACGGGCACGCTCATCCTCGACGAATAGAAACCCGTAGGCGTCTGCCCGTATGTCACAAAGTCACTGAAGCCGTCGGCCTCCAAGAGATATCCGCCGGTGATGTTGCTATGGTCAGTCAACGGATAGTCCTGCTCTGCCACGTCAACGCGCTTGGAACGCACATCAACATGGTCTGACAGCTGGTAATTGCCGATATAAGAGCCGTTGAGCGTCAAGTCGACGAACTTCGCAGCAGGATTGAAGGGGAGGCCGGCCCTCTCGCCCATCAGGCTGGTCAGGGCGTTGCGAATCAGCGTCTTGTCGCCATGATTGGCCATCAACGTCCATTTCTTAGCCTTGGCACGCTCCTTGCCCAAGAGGCGTGTTTTCGTTCTCAGCTTCAAGCGATAGGGCTTCTTTGCCAGCGTAGCCGTTGAGTTGCCACGAACACGTACCTCAATGGAATCATAAAATGTGACATTGTCTTGCTCGTCTACGTACCACATGCGAGTAAGGACGGGCACGGTCTTGCTCGTAATGTTGTAGCCAGAGAACGTATTCAAATAGATGTGAGGCAGATTCGTCAGCCTTACATGCTCGTCATTGGTCTGCCCACTGGCAGGCGAAGAGACCTGCATGGCCAGAAACAAAAAGCAAAAGAAAAAAAACTTCATATATCCTCCTCTCCTTCTTTGTGTTGTGGACAAAGGTACGAATAAGCAAGCGAAAAACAAAGGAAAAACGGAAAAAAAGAAAAAAAATTTCTACCTTTGCAATCTCTAATCGTAAATCGACAATTGAAAACTGAAGAAACATAATGGTTGTTTGCATAGCAGAGAAGCCGAGTGTGGCACGCGACATCGCCCGCATCATCGGGGCAACGGCTTCGCACGAAGGCTATATGGAGGGCAACGGCTACCAAGTGACATGGACCTACGGCCACCTGTGCACACTGAAAGAGCCCGGCGACTACACACAGGCCTGGCGCCCGTGGGCACTGACACAGCTGCCCATGATTCCGCAGCGTTTCGGCATCAAGCTCATTCCCGAGGAACACATCACTAAACAATTTGCCATCATTGAGCAACTGATGCAGGCCGCCGACGCTATCGTCAACTGTGGCGACGCAGGCCAGGAAGGTGAGCTTATCCAGCGCTGGGTGATGCAGAAGGCACAGGCGAAGTGCCCCGTGAAGCGCCTATGGATTTCGTCGATGACCGACGAGGCCATCCGCGAGGGCTTTGCCCACCTGAAGGATCAGGACGACTACCAGCCGCTCTACATGGCTGGCATGAGCCGCGCCATCGGCGACTGGCTGCTTGGCATGAACGCCACGCGCCTCTATACACTGAAGTATGGTCAGAACCGCCAGGTTTTGAGCATCGGTCGCGTGCAGACGCCCACCCTCGCCCTCATCGTCAACCGCCAGAAGGAGATTGAGAATTTCAAGCCCGAGCCTTATTGGGTGCTGGCCACTGTCTACCGCGACACGACGTTTACGGCGACGAAGGGGAAATTCACTTCGAAAGAAGAAGGCGAGATGGCTTTTTCGCTTATCGAAGGCAGGCCCTTCACAGTGACGAAGGTGGAGAAGAAAGAGGGGAAGGAACTGCCGCCACAGCTCTACGACCTCACCACGCTGCAGGTGGACTGCAACCGCAAGTTCGGCTTCTCAGCCGAGATGACACTCAACCTCATACAGAGCCTCTACGAGAAGAAGTTCACTACTTATCCGCGCGTTGACACGCAGTATCTGAGCGATGACATCTACCCCAAGTGTCCGCAGACGCTGAACGGGCTCTATCAGACAAAGTTCAATGGCGTGGCCCCCTATGCTGAGTTCATCAAGCCCATCGGCGGCAAGCCGCTGAAGAAGACGAAGCGCGTCTTCGACACCAGCAAAGTTACCGACCACCACGCCATCATCCCCACGGGCATCATACCGCAATACCTCAGCGATGCCGAGCAGAAGGTCTTTGACCTCGTCGCCCGCCGCTTCATTGGCGTCTTCCTGCCTGACTGCAAGTTCTCCACCACCACGGTGCTGGGCGAGGTCCGGTCTGCTGCGACTGAGTCGCAGCCAACGGAACAGACCATCGAATTCAAAGTCACCGGCAAGGAAATCCTTGACCCAGGCTGGCGCATCGTCAGGGAAGATGTCAGAAGTAAGAAGGAAGAAACAGATGACATGCAGGACACATCTCTCACCTCTCACCTCTCACCTCTCACCTCTGAAGACGAGGAGCGCACCCTCCCCACCTTCACCAAGGGCGAGAGCGGCCCTCATAAGCCCACGCTCACCGAGAAATGGACGACTCCCCCACCCTATTACAACGAGGCGTCGCTGCTGCGGGCGATGGAGACGGCAGGAAAGTTTGTGGAGGATGAGGAACTGCGCGCAGCCATGAAGGAGAACGGCATCGGCCGACCATCGAGCCGCGCCGGCATCATTGAGACGCTGTTCAAACGCCACTACATACGACGCGACCGCAAGCGCCTCGTCGCCACGCCCACGGGCATTGAACTCATCGACCTCATCCGCGAGGAGCTACTCAAGAGCTGCGAGCTGACAGGCATTTGGGAGAAGAAGCTGCGCGACATCGAACACCAGAAATACGACGCCCGCCAATTCATTGAGGAGCTGAAGCAGCAAGTGACACAGATAGTCAGCGAGGTAATGGCCGACGGTAGCAACCGGCGCGTCACCGTGCTCACCGACAACGAGCTGAAAAAGGTAAAGTCGCGGAAAGCCCTGCCGCCTGGCTCGTCAAAGAACACTCAAATCTCCATCGGCCAGCCCTGTCCCCTTTGCGGAAAAGGACACATCATCAAGGGCAAAACGGCCTACGGCTGCTCTGAGTGGAAGAACGGATGCACATGGCGAATGCCCTTTGGGCAATAAAACGGGATACTTGCGCGTTATATATACTGTATGCGCTGTCATTACACCATCATCCTGATCATTTTTGCCGTGCTGCTCCTGTCTGCGTGCGGTGCAGAAACGGCCATGAAGAAGGGCGACAAATACTTTGCTTTGGGCGAGTATTATGACGCCGCCAACTGCTATAAGAAGGCCTATTCGCAAACCAAAGCCAAAGACAAGCCCCTGCGCGGGCAACGAGCACTGAAGATGGCCGACTGCTATCGTCGCATCAACTTTACTCAGAAAGCCATTGCCGCCTACAACAACGTCGTGCGCTACAAACAGGCCGACACGACGGTGCTCTTCCATCTGGCGCAGTTGCAGCTGAAGAACGGCAGCTACAAGGATGCTGAAAAGACCTTCCTGCTGCTCATCGACAGTTTAGAGGCGAGGGGTGAGGGGCGAGTGGTGAGGGATTACCTTCAAGGAAAAAACATTTCTCACACCTCTCACCTCACACCCCTCACCTCTCAAATTATTACCGGCCTGACATCGGCCCGCATGGCACCAAAGTGGAAGGCTGAGGCCGATTACTCAGGCTACATGGTGAAAAAACAGGACTTCTTCAACTCTCGACGTGCTGAATACTCGCCTGCACTGGCTGGCGACGACAGCGACCAGCTCTACTTCTCCAGCACACGCAACCAGGCCAATGGCGACGAGGTGAGCGGCATCACAGGAATGAAAAACGCCGACATCTTCTTCTCGCAGAAGGACGACAAGGGGAAGTGGTCGAAGCCCGAGCCTATTGAAAGTGAGCTGAACAGCGACAATGACGAGGGTGCCTGCACGTTTTCTGCCGACTTCAAGACGATGTACCTTACCATCTGCAAGACTGACCCTACGTATCCGCGATATGCCCAGATAGCCACGTCACAGCGCAGCGACGCTTCGTGGGGAAAAGCTACGGAGCTCAACATCAGCCGCGACACGCTCTCCACATTCGCCCATCCCGCACCATCGCCCGACGGCCGCTGGCTCTATTTCGTCAGCGACATGCCCGGCGGTCTGGGGGGCTATGACATTTGGCGGGCCGAAATACTGGGTAACAGTGTAGTGAGCATTGAGAATGTCGGTTCGCCCATTAACACGCCGGGCGACGAGATGTTTCCCACCTTCCGTCCCAATGGTGACTTTTACTTCAGCAGCAACGGGCATCCAGGCTTCGGCGGACTGGACATCTATTTTGTTAGTGGCGAGAAGTTAGAGGTGAGAGGTGAGAGCTCACCACTCACCCCTGAAATAGAACATCCGGGCTGGCCGTTGAACTCGGCTGGCGACGATTTCGGCATGACCTTCGAAGGACTGCACAACCGCGGCTACTTCTCGTCCAACCGTGGTGACGCCCGCGGCTGGGACCACATCTATTCCTTCGAGAAGCATGAGGTCATCCAAACCGTTAGGGGCTGGGTGTATGAGAAAGACGGCTACGAGCTGCCCCAGGGACTGGTCTACATGGTGGGCAACGACGGCACGAACAAGAAGATCTCGGTGCGTGGTGACGGTTCCTTCGAGGAGGAGATCAAGCCCAACGTCAGCTATGTCTTCCTTGGCACTTGCCGCGGTTTCCTCAACCACAAAGAGGAATTGCGCGTAGAACCTGTCTTGGAAAGTGAGGAGTATGTGCTGCAATTCCCCTTAGCCTCCATCACCGCCCCTGTACTCATCGACAACATCTTCTACGACTTCGACAAAGCTACGCTACGTCCGGAGTCTACCGAGGCTCTTGACAACCTCGTGGCCCTGCTCAACGAGAATCCAAACGTCACTATCGAGCTCAGCTCACATACAGACAACCGCGGCTCTGACCTGTATAACGAGCGCCTCAGCCAGCGCCGTGCCGAGAGTGTGGTCAACTATCTCATCGAGCACGGCATTGCCGCCGACCGCCTCTCGCCTGTGGGCTATGGCGAGAAGAAGCCGAAGGTCATCAAGCGGAAGCTGACCGAGAAATACGACTGGCTGAAGGAGGGTGACATGCTGACGCCTGAGTTCATCGAGGCTCTGGGCGACGAGGAAAAACAGGAAATCTGCCATCAGCTGAACCGTCGCACCGAGTTCATCGTCCTGCGCACCACCTACGGTATGTTCGACGCCGAGGGCAAGGTAAAAGAACAGCCTGCCAAGCAGCAGAAAGAGGAACCGCAAGAACAGGAAGACCTATGGTAGCACTGCCTGAGGAGTTCATCAAGACGACACGCCAATTGATGGGCGAGGAGCGCTTTAACCGCTATCTCTCTGCTTTCGAAGAAGAGCCGCCTGTCAGCATCCGCCTGAATCGCAAAGTTCCCTCCTGCCTCCCCCGACAGGAGGGGGCCTTGCCTGTTCCTTGGTGCCGCAATGCCTACTACTTGTCCAAGCGTCCCAACTTCACCTTCGACCCATTGCTTCACGCCGGCTGCTACTACGTGCAGGAGGCCGCCTCGATGTTTCTTGACATAGTCCTGCACCAGCACATCACACCTCTCACCTCACACCACTCACCCCTCATAGCCCTTGACATGTGTGCAGCTCCTGGCGGTAAGTCCACGCTGATGAGGAGTGCCCTGCCCGAAGGAAGTGTGCTTTATAGCAACGAGCCCGTGCCCAAACGCGCCAGCATTCTGTTGGAGAATATCACGAAATGGGGCTATAGCGACTGCCTCGTCACCAACAACTACCCACGCGACTACGTGCAATCAGGGCTGAAATTCGACGTCATCCTTTGCGACGTGCCCTGCTCGGGCGAGGGAATGTTCCGCAAAGACCCTCAGACCATTGGCGAATGGAGCCCGCAGAACGTGGAGAAGTGCTGGCGCCTGCAACGCGACATCGTCAGCGATGCATGGACCTGCCTCAACGACGGCGGCTTGCTCATCTACAGCACGTGTACATTCAATACAAAAGAGAACGAGGAAAACATCCGCTGGATGCTGGATACTTTCGACGCTGAGGTGCTGCCCGTCAACACTGAGCCCGAATGGAATATCACCTGCTCGCTGCTGCCAGACTTTAATGCTCCTGTCTACCGGTTCATTCCCGGCATCACCCGCAGTGAGGGTCTTTTTATGGCTATCCTAAGGAAAAAGGGTAAGGCCACCCCCCAGCCCCTCCCTATAAAGAAGGGGAGAAAAATGCACAAAGGCGAGAGTGGTATCCATAAACTTCAGGTAATTCCTCCCCTCCTTTATAGGGAGGGGCCGGGGGTGGGTCTTGTAGAGCTATCCTACCAGCAGGCTATCGCCTATCTGCACGGTGAAGCACTCATGCTGCCAGCCGACACGCCACGCGGTCTGGTCACGGTCTGCTTCCTTGGGCACTCACTCGGAATGGTAAAGAATCTCGGCACACGTGCCAACAATCTCTACCCCAAGGAGTGGCGCATCAAAAGTACACACGTGCCACAGGAGTACACCCCTGTTAGCAATTATTTCCTGTCCGAATAATTCTTCAAGCCTTTGTCAAGGAACTCCATATAGGCGGCAATGTCCTCATTATAGGCACGGCTGCCGCTGAGCGGATGTCCATTGTTGTCGAGCAGCACATAGAATGGCTGGGCATTAGCTCCAAACTTATTGCTCTGCAGAAAGCTCCATTTCGCTCCCACGGTACGCAGTGTCTTCGTATGGCCATTGGCGTCGGTCACCTCCATGGGTTCAGGTAGCGGCGTCTTGTCATCTACATACAATGAAATGAGTACATAGTCTTTGGTCAGCCTGTCAGCCACGGCGGGGTCAGTCCACACAGCGGCTTCCATCTTTCTACAATTCACACAGCCAAAGCCAGTGAAGTCAACCAGTACGGGTTTTCCCTCGGCACGGGCAGCAGCCATTCCCAGGTCATAGTCGGTGAAACGGGCCTCCACCACCTTTGTGTTCAGGTTGAAGTCTTGCGTATTCATCGGCGGGGCAAAGGCACTGACAGCCTTACAGGGAGCGCCCCACAGGCCGGGCACCATATACACGGCGAAGGCCAGCGATACCAGACCGCCCATGATGCACACCACGGGCATGGCCTTGGATTGCTGAGAGCTTTCGTCGCTTTGGAATTTCAGCCATCCGCACAGATAGGCGCCAAGCAGACCAAAGATGACAATCCACAATGAGAGGAACACCTCACGGTCGAGGATATGCCAGCCATATGCCAGATCAGCCACGGAAAGGAACTTCAAAGCAAAAGCCAGCTCAACAAATCCCAACACTACCTTCAGCGTATTCATCCAAGAGCCTGACTTCGGTGCCTGCTTCAGCCACGAGGGGAACAGAGCGAAGAGCGTGAACGGCAGCGCCAACGCCACGGCGAAGCCCAGCATTCCCACGGCTGGCGCCAGCCAGTTGCCGCTAGTGGTCGTCTCCACAAGCAACAGACCGATGATAGGTGCCGTACATGAGAACGACACCAGCACCAATGTAAAAGCCATGAGGAAGATGGACAGTGAAGAGCGAAGCGTGAAGCGTGAAGCGCTCGTCTTCTGGGAAGAGCTGTTAGAATTGGGTGCCGCTTGGTCGGAGAGGCTGTCAGCTTTGGCATCCACTTTCGTGGCCCAACTCTCAGGAAGGCGTAGCTCAAACCAGCCAAAGAACGACAGGGCGAAGACTACCAGCAAGAGGAACAGGAACACATTGAACACTGCATTGGTGGACATGGCATTCAGTGTGTCGGAACCGAACAGCGCCGTTACCAGCAGGCCAAGCACCAAATAGATGACGATGATGCTAATGCCATAGGTAATGGCATCCCTAACGCCTTTTGCCTTGTTGCTCTTGGCACGCTTCAGGAAGAAGCTCACCGTCATGGGAATGATGGGCCAAATACATGGCATCAACACTGCCAGCAGTCCGCCCACGAAGCCCATCAGCAGGATATAGAACAAGGAATGGCCAGTCACATCGTCGGCACCTCCCTGAGCACGCAACTCTTCAACGACAGGCGTCCAAAGCGAAGACTGTTCCTCGTCTACTGGGGAGGACACATTCGTCAGCGTATCTATGGATTGCGCTACAGTATCGACAACACCTAAGGCTGCATCATCTGCAGTCTCCACAGGGGGTTGGGGAAGAGTTTCGTTGTTGGTCGCAGCTACAGGGGTGGGACTATCCCCGCTCTTGCTGAATTCCACCTGCGTAGGAGGCATACACATCTCGTCATTACAGGCGCCGTACTCCAAGTAGCAATCAATGGTGTACTTCGGCTTGGTGAAGCGTATCTTCTGTACGAAGGTGGCCTGCTTCTCAAAGAAGCGCAGTTCCATGCCGAACATATTGTCGAACTGCTTAACGACATTGCCTCTCGGCTTCAGTTGCCCCACAGTCTCTGCTCCATCCATCTTCACTACATTGAACGTAGCCGAAACCGGGCCATCGTCACCCATGTCGGTGGAATAGACATGCCATCCGTCATCGATAGTGGCGCTGAACACAATCTCTGCCTCGTTGCCGTCGAGCATCTTCAACTGTGACGTAAAATGCACTGGGTCCATCATCTGGCCCTGCGAAGTGATGGCGAGGAACACTGCCATCAGGCTCATTATGATCCTATTCATATCCATCTATTACTATCCTTTAGTTAATCATGTCACCGTCGAAGCTGACAGGGTCGCGGTGCAGCGGACGCACATGTATGGAAGACTTACCTGTAGGATACACTTCAACGGTGAAATGATACGAGTCCTCCTGCGTTCTCACATCAAAGTCTATCTGCAAGCGATGGGCCTTGGGCCTCCGCTCCTGATAGTTGGATACAGGCGCTTCAAAGTTCAGCCCCTGTGAGGGCGACAGCATCGGTGCCTGATGGACCTGCCCCATATAGGGAAGATAGCTGCGCAATGTATCTCCATGCAGCTCTAAGTAGAAGTCTGGAGTCACCGTCCTCGCTCCATAGCGCAACGTGTTCATCGACGTGATGTCGATGTGCCATTGTTTCTTTGCTATGGCCTCGGCCACAGTCTCCTGAGTTCTCGCCGTTCGCTCTGCCTTCTGTTGCTGTGTGGCGCAGGCCAAGAGCACGGCAGTTATCAGCAAAACTACAAGACTTGTCGCTATTTTGCTCATCATCAATGATTAGTTAAAGACAAATTTCACCGGAGCCATAGCAGCGATGGTGCATGGCATCGTAGATGACGCAGAACTGACCAGGCGCCACGCCGTGGATAGGTACAGCAGAGTGTACGATGTATTCGCATGAGCCAAGGGGCTCTAATGTAGCAGAGAAGAACTCAGGCGTGTGGCGTATCTTGAACGTGACCTCCTCAGGGGGCATGACACCATTAACGCTGTGGAAGTCACGCATACGGAAGTCCTGCTGATAGACCGTCTGCGGCGAATAGCCATGCGAGACGTAGACAATGTTGCGTAGCACCTCCTTCTTCACCACGAACCACGGACCTCCACCCAGCTTAAGTCCCTTGCGCTGGCCTATGGTATGAAACCAATGACCGTGATGCACACCCAACACGCGCCCCGTACGGTACTCCACGATTTCTCCATCCTTCTCACCCAGATAGCGACGCACATACTCATTAAAATCTACCTTGCCAAGGAAGCAGATGCCCTGCGAGTCCTTACGCGTGGCGCTGACCAAATGCTCACGCTCGGCAATCTGTCGCACCTCGTTTTTCACGTAATGGCCGATAGGAAAGATGGCCTTTTGCAGTTGCCAGTCTGTAATCTGCGCCAAGAAGTCGGTCTGGTCCTTGACTGGGTCAGGGGCGGTGCATAGCCATTTTATTTGACTATTTGACAATTGACTATTTACAATTTCAGGGTTTCCCCTCTCTTCGGAGGGGGTTAGGGGGAGGCTCTCCGTCTGGGCATAGTGGCCAGTGGCGATAAGGTCGTAGTCCTTGCCGCGCTTCTCGTGGAAGGCACCGAACTTAATCAGACGGTTACACATCACGTCGGGATTGGGCGTCAAGCCAGCACGAACCTTCTCCATGGTGTAGCGAGTCACCTGATCCCAGTATTCACGGTGGCAGTCCACCACCTCCAAGCGGCAACCATACTTGTGTGCCACGGCGG
>JAILAA010000135.1 GCA_024681875.1 Prevotella sp. | reverse complement strand
AGGCCGTGGACGAATACCTCACTTATGTGAAGAAGCGCACCGAGCGCGAGCGCCAGATAGACCACACCGTGACCGGCGTCTTCTCGGGCTCTTATGCCATCAACCCCTTCACTGGTGAAAAGATTCCCATCTGGATTGCCGAATACGTGCTGGCAGGCTACGGCACCGGCGCTATCATGGCCGTGCCGGCTCACGACAGTCGCGACTATGCCTTCGCCAAGCACTTCGGCCTGCCCATCGTACCCCTCATCGAAGGTGCCGACATCAGCGAAGAGAGCTTCGACGCCAAGGAAGGCACGGTGATGAACTCGCCCGCAGCTGGTAAGACATCGCTCGACGGTTTCTCGCTGAACGGCCTGAGCGTAAAGGAGGCCATCGCCGCCACGAAGAAATTCGTTACCGAAAAAGGTCTGGGCCGCGTGAAAGTGAACTACCGCCTGCGCGACGCCATCTTCAGTCGTCAGCGCTACTGGGGCGAGCCGTTCCCCGTGTACTACAAGGACGACATGCCTTATATGATTCCCAAGGAGTGCCTGCCTTTGGAGCTGCCTGAAATCAGCGAGTACAAGCCCACCGAGACGGGCGAGCCGCCATTGGGCCGTGCGAAGATGTGGGCCTGGGACACGAAGTTCGACAAGGTGGTCAGCGTCGACGAGATTGACAACAAGAGCGTCTTCCCCTTGGAGCTGAACACCATGCCTGGCTTTGCCGGCTCGTCGGCTTACTATCTGCGCTACGAGGATCCGCACAACGACAATGCACTCGTCAGCAAGGACGCCAACGAATACTGGCGCAACGTCGACCTCTACGTCGGAGGCAGCGAACACGCCACCGGTCACCTCATCTACAGCCGCTTCTGGAACAAGTTCCTCTACGACTCGGGCTATGCCTGCGAGGACGAGCCCTTCAAGAAGCTCATCAACCAGGGCATGATTCAGGGCCGAAGCAACTTCGTGTATAGAATAGCCTCCCCCGACCCCTCCCAAGGAGGGGAGAATGGCGCTCCCGTCTTTGTAAGCTTCGGTCTGAAGGACCAGTATAACGTCACTCCCATTCACGTCGACGTGAACATCGTGCAGAACGATGTGCTCGACATTGAGGCTTTCCGCCAATGGCGTCCCGAATACGAGAACGCCGAGTTCATCCTCGAGGACGGGAAGTACATCTGCGGCTGGGCCATCGAGAAGATGTCGAAGTCGATGTACAACGTGGTCAACCCCGACATGATTGTCGAGAAATACGGCGCCGACACATTGCGCCTCTTCGAGATGTTCCTCGGCCCCGTGGAGCAGTCGAAGCCTTGGGATACCAACAGCATCGGCGGCAGCTACCGTTTCCTCAACCGCTTCTGGAACATGGTGACCAGTGTGGTCGACGGTTCTCCCATTGACAACGCCACTCCCGCCGAACTGAAGTCGCTGCACAAGCTTATCAAGAAAGTGACGCAGGACATCGAGGCCTTCTCGTACAATACCGCCATCTCGGCCTTCATGATCTGCACCAACGAGTTGACCTCCCTGAAGTGCAAGAACAAAGAAATCATGAAAGCGCTCGTCATCCTCATCGCGCCCTTCGCACCCCACATTGCCGAGGAGCTGTGGGAGCAGCTGGGCGGCGAGGGCTCGGTCTGCGATGCCCAGTGGCCGAAGTGGAACGAGGAATACTTGGTGGAAAACGAAGTAAAGATGGCTGTGGCCTTCAATGGCAAAGCCCGCTTCGAAGTGATGCTGCCCGCCGACGCCGACAATGCCACTGTAGAACAGACTGTGAAAGCCGACGAGCGCACAGCGAAATACACCGACGGCAAGCAGATAGTGAAGGTTATCATCGTCCCTAAACGTATGGTGAATATCGTATGTAAATAAAGCCACGGATATACACGGACTTTCACGGATAACTGTTTTACAGGAATGACCATTGATCATAAGCTGTTATTAAAAGAGGTTGGGGATTATGCAGGCATAACCCTCGGCCTCTTATTGTATACGTTTGGCTTTACCGTCTTTCTCCTGCCCAACGAAATCGTGACGGGCGGTGTGTCGGGTATTGGTGCTATCATCTTCTACGCCACACGCTTCCCCATCAGCTACACTTATTTCCTCATCAATGCCCTGTTACTCATCGTTGGCCTGAAAATACTGGGTTGGCGCTTCTTGGTGAAGACCATCTATGCCATCGTGATGCTCTCGCTAATGCTGGGCGTCGCCCAAAACGTTATCCCTCAGGACGAAAGCGGTAACTACGTGAAAATCCTGGGCGAGGGACAGGAGTTTATGTCGCTGATCATCGGATGTATGCTTACAGGTACGGCGCTGGCTGTCGTCTTCCTGAACAACGGCTCGACAGGCGGCACCGACATCATCGCCGCCTCGGTGAACAAGTTCCACAACGTATCGCTTGGTACCGTGCTGCTCTTCATCGACCTCATCGTCATTGGCTCCTGCTTGTTCATTCCGCAATTCGGAAGCACGCTGGAACGCCTGCACATGGTGGTGTTCGGTTTCTGCACGATGGTCATCGAGAACTTCATGCTTGACTATGTGTTCAACCGTAACCGTCAGTCGGTGCAGTTCTTCATCTTCTCCAACAAATGGCAGGAGATAGCCAACGCCATTGGCACGCAGATGGATCATGGCGTGACCATCCTCGACGGCCACGGCTGGTACACTGGCGACGAGCGCAAGGTGCTCTGTATCCTGGCCAGGAAGAACGAGAGTACCACCATCTTCCGCCTTATCAAGATGATTGACCCACAGGCCTTCGTCTCTCAAAGTGCGGTCATCGGCGTCTTCGGCGAAGGCTTCGACCAAATTAAGGTAAAAGTAAAGAATGAAAAATGAAAATTGTTTTTGCCACCAACAACCAGCATAAGCTACAGGAAGTGCGCCATATCCTCGGTGACAAGATGGAGGTGTTGTCGCTGAAGGACATCGGCTGCGACGTTGATATCCCTGAGACGGGAACGACCTTAGAGGAGAACGCCCGACTGAAGGCAGAATACGTGTGGCAGCACTACCATTGCAGCGTCTTTGCCGATGACACCGGACTGGAGGTAGAAGCCCTTAACGGCGCCCCTGGCGTCTACAGCGCTCGCTATGCAGCCATAGCGCCCGACGGTTCTACCATCGGGAATAGTCACGATAGCGAGGCCAACATGGCGCGCCTTCTGCGCGAATTAGGAGAAAATAACAATCGTCGCGCAAGATTTCGCACCGTCTTCGCGTTAATACTGAAAAAAGATGTGTGTCCCTGCGGCTGTACCAGTATTAAGGAGGAACATCTGTTCGAAGGCATCGTCAACGGCGAGATTACCCGTGAGCGCAGCGGCAGCGAGGGTTTCGGCTACGATCCCATCTTCCGCCCCGACGGTTATGACAAGACCTTTGCTGATTTGGGTGCAGACGTCAAGGACGGCATCAGCCACCGTGCCCGTGCCACACAAAAACTCTGCGAGTTCTTGAAATTGAGAGAATGAGATATTAAGAGAATGAGAAATTGAGAGAACGAGAAATTCATTTTGCATTATGAGTACATTATTATATAATATGAGAAAAGAATTGATGAAGAGAATGAGGTGCCTGTCATTTCTCATTCTCTCAATTTCTCAATTTCTCATTTTCCAAGCGCAGGCGCAGACAGGCACTTGGAAAGCCTATATTTCCTATTATGAACCACAGCAAATAGTCAAGGCTGGCTCACACACACTCTTCGTGCGTGCCTCCAATGGTCTTTATAGTTACAATCTGAACGACCATAGCATTACCACTTATGATAAAATACAGCAGCTAAGCGACAATTACATTACCCTTATCGCCTGGAACCAGAAAGTGCAGCAACTCATCATTGTCTATGGCAATTCCAACATTGACCTGATGGATTCCAACGGCAATGTAACCAATATCAGCGCACTCTACACCAAATCCATGACACAGGATAAAACGGTGAACAGTATCTTCTTCAGTGGTTCATACGCTTATCTCGCTACTGGATTCGGCGTGGTGAAGGTGAATATGGAACGGGCAGAAATCTCCGAGTCCTATATCCTAGATATAAACGTCAGCAACATAGACAGCTATGACGGCAAACTGTACGTAAAGGATTTTAATGGCACCGTATACGCTGCACCACTCACCGCCAACCTCATAGACAAACACAACTGGAGTGTCGTCACCGACCTGCCCACTACACTTTTCGCCAATGATGACACCGACTGGAATGAGTACCAAAGCCTCGTCAGCAGTCTTCACCCCGACGGCCCCAAGTACAACAACTTCGCATTCATGCGTCATAAAAACGGCACTCTATACACTGTGGGCGGAGGCTATAAGATCGGATCAAGCGAACGTAATGTTCCAGGCGCACCGCAGGTATACAATGCTGAGACAGGATGGACCATTTATGATGATGACGTTAAGGGAAAGTTCGAAGTTGAGCAGAATCCGGATAAAATCCCACTTTGGAACTTCGTGGATATGCTGACCATCGACGTAGACCCGCTGGACAGCCGCCATGTCTTTGCAGCCGGAAGACCAGGACTCTTCGAATACTATGACGGAGAGTTAAAAGCATACTATAATAAGGATAACAGCATCCTGCAGTCTGCTACCACAAGCAACCGCTACGTCCTTGTCGAGGGCATCGCCTTCGATAAAGAAGGAAACCTTTGGATGGTGCAAAGCCTGACCTCTGGCAACTCTATCCTTGAGCTGACCAAGGAAGGTGAATGGCGTTCCCATCCGCAAAGTCTGTTGATGAACGGCACAAAAACCCTTTCACAACTGCAACAGCTAACGATTGACAGTCGCGGCTTGCTCTGGATGGTAAACAACCACTATGAAATCTCTTCTTTTTACTGCTATGACAGTAAAGCCGACAAGATTAACACCTACATGACGCGTCTTGTCAACCAAGACGGCTCGACGGCCACCGAGATGTACTATCCCCACTGTCTGGCTGAAGATCTTGAAGGAAACATCTGGATTGGCACGGCCGAGGGTCCCTATCTCATTGAAGCCGACCGTGTGAATTTGCCCATTGACTACGCTACACAGGTAAAAGTGCCCCGTAACGACGGCACGGACTATGCGGATTATCTTCTGGCTGGTATTGACATCACAGCCATCGCCGTAGACGGAGGTAACCGCAAGTGGTTTGGAACACGCGGCTCAGGCGTATATCTCATCAGCAACGACAATATGGAGCAAATCCAGCACTTTATCACTGATAACAGTCCGCTGCTGTCCAACAATATCGAATCAATTGCTATCAACAACTCGACTGGCGAAGTATTCTTTGGCACCGACCAAGGCCTCTGCTCCTATATGAGCGACGCCACTGAAGCCTCTATCGAGATGGTAAAGGACAATGTATATGCTTTCCCGAATCCTGTGACGTCAGGATACGACGGACTCATCACCGTTGTGGGTTTGTCGATGAATGCTGACGTGAAAATTCTCTCTGCCAGTGGCCAGCTTGTAGCGCAAGGTCGCAGCAATGGCGGCACGTTCACTTGGGACGGTCGCGACCGTAGCGGTCGTCGCGTGGCCAGTGGCATCTATATGGTGGCAGCTGCCACGAGCGAAGGAAAGAAAGGAACGGTATGCAAAATAGCTATTATCAATTAGTGAAGACGTTCTCCCAACCAGGAATACATACGTCGCAGGCTGCGACATGGTAGCAGAAAAAACAAACGCTTTTTCAACGGAAGAGAACGACCAAGACGTTTTATGTCGGCGCGTATGTCGCGATAGAAAGCACTATGTTGCCATTCGCGACGCGGTGTACACACGGCAACACTGAACATGTTTGTCAGACGGTCGCTGAGCATGTCGTCGAGAAAGTCAGAATGTCGAGAAGCCGGAATTGACAGCCTGCGCAACCCATCCAGTTCCTGACTGTAATCGGCCGTCCAAACAAAAGAATTGCATGTGTGCTCATCTCCCTTGTCGTAAACGCTTTCAGGAACAATATGCACTGGTTTCTCGGTGGCGAAAACCAAGCGAAGCCAGAAAAGATAGTCCTCGCCATTGATGATGTGACGGGGAATATCAAAAAGCCACTCTGAGAGCAACGTACGCCGGTAAAGACTGCCCCAAGGCACACCGATAGTGCCTTCAGACCGCACAGCCAGATGGCGGAATTCTTCTATCTCAATTCTTCGTGGGCAAGGATCAAGGTGCAGGGTGTAGCCGTTACCCATCACAATGTCCGTTTCATCGGTAGCCGCGGCATAAAGAAGAGCCAGAGCCTCGGAAGGCAGGCGGTCGTCGGAGTCAACAAACGTTACCCACTCACCCTGCGCCGCAGCTACGCCACGGGCACGGGCCGCTGAACGACCACTGTTGGTCTGGTGAATAACGGTGATTCTGTCATCGCGACGGGCAATAGCATCGCAGATGCTTCCGCTGGCGTCATCGCTGCCATCGTCAACGACAATCAGTTCAAAATTGCTGAATGACTGCACAAGCACACTCTCTATGCACGCGGCAATAAATGCCTCGGAACGATAGACAGGTATAACGACAGAAAGCAAAACTTTATTCATGCGTTTGCAAAAATAATAATTTTCTGATAAAAACTTGTTCAAAAAAAGAAAAAAACGTATTTTTGCAGAAAGAAAGAAAAACCAATGAGAAAATGGCTTCTATTTCTTCTACTTGTCATTGGTGAAAGTGCCACAGCACAGCTTCGTATCAACGGCCATCAGGCTTTATGGATTGAGGCAACCAGCACTTTCTATGTCACTGTGCCGGAACAATTCTTTGGCACGGACGCAACAATGACCATAGACTTCGACGGCACATATCAGCAATGTCTCATCAATGGTACCATATTGAACAAAGGCGACAGCTACACATTTCCGTATCTGTCGAATAATAATAGCTTTCAGATAGTGCTGAATGGCAAAACAAGCACTTCGCGTTTTGCCACTTTAAGGTTCACCTTTCTGCCCATTGTACAGCTCATGGGAGAATTCGGCTATAACTATGCCGAGGGCAAAGTGCTCCTGCTTCTCCCCGATGCCACGGCACCTGACACACTGCCGGCTTCCTTGAAATGGCGTGGCGGCTCTACCAACGCCGCAAACAAGCATAAGCGGAACTACCACGTTAAACTGAAAAAGAATATGTCGTTGTTTGGAATGAGGAACGACGACAGCTGGATTCTTGACGCCGGACAAGCTGATGTCTTCCGCTTACGCAACCGCATAGCTTGGGACATCTGGAGAGACTTGGCGCATCCACCCTATTATATCGACAAAGAACCTGCTGCACGCAACAGCATCGAAGGAAAGGTTGTGGAACTTTTCCTCAACGAGGATTATCGCGGCATCTACCACCTCTCTGAAAATATTGACCGAAAACAAATGAGACTGAAGCAGGTCAAAGACGGAGAGGTGCGCGGTTGTCTTTATAAGGTAAAGGATTATGGCTACGGAAACATGAACGACACTGTGGCACCATACGACAATACCTCGGTGATGTGGGAAAAGATTGAAGCAAAATACCCTGATCTGCAGGACAACGACACTACCGATTGGAGCACACTCTACAATGCCTTTAACTTCGTCACCTTCAGCACTGACAAAGAATTTGAAGAACATGTCGAAGAGTATTTCGACCTGCCTGTATTGGCCGACTACTGCATCTTTGTCACCGTACTCGGTGCACTTGACAACAGAGGAAAAAACACATTCTGGGCAGTCTACGACAAGACGAAAGACAAGAAACTGACACCTGTGCCATGGGATTTAGACTGCACCATTGGACAGGAATGGGCGGGCAGCATCAGCATACCTAACCTTTTGGTAGACTTGGGCATTGGCTTAACCAACCGCCTGAATGAACATAATATATGCCACTTTAACGACACGTTGAACAATCGTTATAAGGAGTTGCGGCAGTCGCTGTTCAGCACCGACAGCCTCATCAGCCGCTATGTGGCCTACTATGAAATGGTGAAGAACAGCGGTGCTGCCGCACGCGAGGCCGCACGATGGAGCGGTGACAGCGACGTGCGCGGTTCCACCATCAATTTCGACAAGGAGATTGACTACATCAAAAAGTGGATTCTCATCCATCTGAATCTTTTAGACCAAGCCTATTTCCCGGTACACAAATGGTATGAATGGATTCAAGGCATAAACGACACCTCTGTTGCACCGAGAAAGCCTGCTGAAGGCCTTTATACAATCGATGGCCGACGTGTAGACGACACATGTCCGCCCAAGCCCGGCATCTACATCCGCAATGGCAGGAAAGTGATTATTCGTTAGTCTTAACGACTTTTCTTGTGCAGCCATCACTCTGCCGAACTAAGAAAAAGCCTCGACGGGCACCATGGATGCGTCGACCTGACAAATCATAATACACGGATGCGGGCACTGATGATACAACAGTAGTGACAGCCGTTTCGTAAGGGTCTTCGTTCTTCTCGCCTTCCAGCATCTCATCGATGAAATAGTCCACATCATCATCGCTCACCCCTACCCTATCCGTCCAGAAATGACGGAACTTCTGCTGCAAAGTATTACCGCTCTGGGTCTCAACAATAAAGGAAATGATAGGATCAATCATATCCTTTGTCTTCAATGAGTTCTTACGGAATGATGTCAGCTCATAATCCTTAATCAAATGGTCATAGTCCACTCCGAGAAGGCCTTCCAACAGCAACGAGAGATAGCCTGTACGGTCAGCACCCCAGCGACAGTGATAATACACAGTGCGCCCCACACGCAGATTGGCTACGATAAACTCAAATTCCTGCCGCCAACGCTGCAAATATTCATATTTTGTCATCTGTTTTAATAGCTGGCCACTATCGTTGACATACAAGAACGTAGGGACATCGCCGTCGGCTGTCTCTGTCAGGCTTTTAAAACCGAAGACCGACATACCAGAACCATCCTCGTAGTTACCCCGCAGGTCTATCTCAGCACTCACGCCTATATGCAACAAATGCCTGATGTCAGTATCTTCAGCTATATGTATACCATTCAGCTCGGAACCTCGAATCAGCTTGCCATATTTCACCGTGCGCCCATCAGCAACAGGCCAACCGCCTATATCGCGTACATTGCCTATCGAAGGCACATAAATCATACGCAGCTGTGGTGTGGCCTCTATCTCTCCCCATCCAATAATCATGGAATTGAAATAATAGCGATAGAAACAAGTTACACCAGGCTGTACGTCATAAACAGGTGTGCTCTGCGCGTCTTTCTCTACAAAGACGGTGTCGATAGCTGAGGTGTTGAAGAATCGGTCATAGCAATAATGTACGCTGACATTGCCCTGATTCACATATTTCAGAAACAATTCAGGAACATCGACCATCGTAGGTTGTGGCAAGTCAAGGCGCTGCGATGACAGCGTCAAAAAATCAGCCACGCGACTTGTGTCGCTCTTTTCAGTGTAGGTCACCTCATTTAGAAAGCGACTAACGGCGTCGTTCTCAATGGTGGTCCAGATTGTCGACTTCTGTCCATTCACGGCAGCCGCACACACGCTGACCAACAGTAAAAAGAATAGTCTCAGCATATCCTTGCCTGTTCGTTAACTCAGCTCCAACATTTTCTCTATAGGCTTCACGGCATCGACGGCAAGACTTGGGTCAATCTCTACGCTGGGCCACTCATATTTCAGGCAGTTGTAGATTTTCAGCAGTGTGTTCATCTTCATATACTGACACTCGTTGCATGAACACTCCAGGCCGCTCTCGCTGATTTCCGGCGGTACGGGAATAAAGGTCTTGTCAGGACAGCTGCGCTGCAGCTCGTGCAGGATTCCTGCCTCAGTGGCCACGATAAATTGCGTGGCACCACTTTCCCGTGCATATCTCAACATATCTGCCGTTGAACCCTTCACATCGGCCACGACCAGCACAGGAGCCTTACACTCTAAGTGTGCCATCACTACAGCCTCTGGATATGCCTTCTTCAACTCGATGATTTTCTCCACCGAGAATCTCTCGTGCACATGACAGCCGCCGTTCCACAGCAGCATCTCGCGTCCTGTAACGCCATTGATGTAATTACCCAGATTATAGTCAGGTCCGAAGATAATCTTTGCATCCTCTGGCAGCTGATCAATCACTTTCTTCGCATTGCCGCTGGTAACAACAACGTCGGTCAAGGCCTTCACTGCCGCCGTAGTGTTCACGTAGCTCACAACCAAATGTCCAGGATGCTCGTCCTTGAATTTACGTAAGTCCTCTGCCTTACAGCTGTCAGCCAAAGAGCAGCCGGCGTTCAGGTCAGGGCATAACACTGTCTTCTCAGGTGACAATAGCTTGCAAGTCTCAGCCATGAAATGTACGCCGGCCATCACCATCATCTTGGCATCGGTCTCGGCAGCTTTGCGTGCCAGTGCCAACGAGTCGCCTACAAAGTCGGCCACATCCTGTATGTCGCCAGTCGTATAGTAATGTGCCAGGATAATAGCGTTCTTCTCTTTGCACAACCGGCGTATCTCAGCCTTCAGGTCAATGTCCTCAGTAGCAGCTTCATCAATAAAACCCTGCTCAATCCATTCTTTTTTCAACATTGTATTATTATTTTTTATTTTTTGTTTTTCTTTAAAAATAGAAATGAATAAGATGATATGGTGTGAATAAGTTTAAAACTTACGGGCTTTTTTTTTGGTTATTTCATTATGCACCTTTGATGATAGGGTTATACACTATAGGTGTGAATTCTTTTTCATTGATAATGAATGATATATTTGTTTTATCCACAATCTGCTATTATGGTGCAAAATTACGAAGTTTATATTTTTTTCTTGCATTTTTGTGTGGAAAAGTTAAGTATTCAGATGGAATAAATAGTTGTTAGTTCACAGTGTAAATAGAGTTATGTTTTTTTCCACGTCTTTTACGCAAGTTATCCACACACTTTTCCACACCAGTAAGTGGGTTATAAAAATATCTAAGCTGCTTATAAAATTATCTAAGTCAGATACGAAAAAATCTAACGTTAGATTTTTTAAAAAGTCATATGAGATTTTTTAAAATCTAACGTTAGATTTTTTTATGTCTTACTTATCTTTTTCAGAAAGTCATTTTACTATGATTTTATGAACGTTTCCGTTGTTGATGATAATGTTGACGCCACGCTGCAGTTTGTTGGTCTTGACGCCAGAGAGACTGTAGATGCCATCGGTGACAGTATTACTATTAGCAATGACATTGGCAATGCCTGTGCCGATGGGACCGTTCCATCCGCTGTTGTCACCCATGCTGACGAGCGTCAGTGTCCAGCCACCTGCTGAGAACCAGTTGCCAGAGAACACTTTTTCAGTCTTACTGTCTTCAGTGCCAGCCATACAGCCGATGAGCAACTGATGATTCTTCACCTCAATGTTGGTCATCTCCTGATGCTTCCAGCCACGACCCATACCACTGTTGGCGTTGTAGATGGCGTATACGGCATCGTCAATGCTGCCTGTCTCTACCTGTGCCTGAGCCTCTTCCCAAAGGGGACCGTATTTGTCAGAAGCTATTTCCATCGTCTCAGTTTCTTCGTTGAAGTAGTAGTCGAGCGGTATCTCCGTGAAGATGGTATCGTTGTCTAAGGCATAGAGCACATAGGCACCTTCAGCAGGTGTGCGTGTATAGACACCGAGATTGTAGGTGGCGTTGGGCAAGTCTTCGATAAGTTGGGTGAACTTGAAGTTCTTCAGTCCAGCACTGTTGTAGCTATCGAAGTAACGAGTGCTGCTGTCGTCGTACCATTGTCCGCTCTTCTGGCCATTGCCATCGCCATTACCCTTCTCTACGTTCCATCCGTCAAGTGCCTCAGCATTTGGATTTTTGATAAAGGCGGTGTAGTCAGTAGCATTTGGATTTTCGTAAATAGATTGCTTCTTCACCTTGTCAATGAGTGCCTTGAGTTCAGCAATATAGGCATTAACGGTGTTACCGTCTCTCATTTCGGTAGTGAGCAAGTTCTTTTGTTTGTCCATCAGTGTCGTGAGTGCAGCCTTACCTGTTGAACTGGCGGCGTCAGCCGCTGTTTCAGCTTGGTAGTAAGCGGGGATGTAGTTGTTGACATAGTTCTTCAGCAGGTTGACAACTCCTTCAAACTGCTTATAGGAAGCAGAGTCGCAGACAATGTAGCTATTGACATAGTCAAGGGCGAACTGTGCGATGGGCTTCACCTCTTCGGTAAATGGGTCGTGTCCATCCACATCTATGTTATCCAGTAGATCCTGCACCCAATACAGCGTCTTGGAGGCACGCAGGTCGGGATTTTCATCCTGAGCCTCTTGCGTGGGCAGGTATTCGTAATAGAGGGCCTCACTCTTCTGTGCCTCTGCAATGGCAGTTTCAAGAGCTGTCAGGGCTGCGTTGTAAGCGTCTGTGTCTGTGGCGCCCTCATATCTGGCGATGGTGTCGTTGAGTGCTTTTTTGTCGGCAGCGAAGTGCATGGTGGAAGCCAGCTCGTTGGCCAATGCTACTTTGGTGTCGAAGGCTTTCTTCAAAGCTGTCCTGATGTCTTCATCCGTGGCCTTGCCCAAGTAGTTGAGGCGGAAGTTGGTGACGCAGAACCAACCTTCAGTGCCATTACCAGAGCCAGTGCCTTCAGCACCGATGGTGAGTGTACCATTGGTCACCAGCACCTTTTCGTCAGTTGTCATTGCGATGTTCTCCCACTCACTACTGTCCCATCCTTCGATGGTCAGTGTTGCAGCCGATGTCTTCTTCTCCACAACGCTCTGTGCGTATACATGCTGGTCAGTAATACAACCGTTCTTTGTGACAAGGTCTGCGCTGACTGTGTAATAGCCGTTGGGCAGGTCTGTCAAGTTTTGTGCTACGGCTACTGCTGATGTGAAATTGTTGTTCCATGCGTTCCAGCAACTGCGGCCGAGCACCCAGTTGAGGCGCTGGTCGCCACCGCCGACACCAGCCACGTACCAGCCGCTGCTGTTAAGATTAGGGCTGGAAGAACTTCCTTCATTATAGAGGTCATTACCATCTTCATCAAATTGTTTGGGGAAAATCCATGTTTGATCGTCCTCCGACCAGATAGGCTCGGCTTCGTCGTCGATGAACCACGGATGATTGACAAGGAAGGTGAAGTTGGCGGGATTCTCCACAGTGGCAGTGGCCTCCTGCGACCAATAATAAGCTTGGATGGCCTCTTTTGCTTCGTCAATGGCATTGATAATCAGCGTAGCATAGTCTGCTTCAACACCCAGTTCGCCTTCTTTAATCTTCAGCATGTTGAGTTGTGCCTCCTGTAGGGCATCCTTCCCAGGATAGCTCGTATTGATCAGCAGCGTCTCCATCTTGGTATAGATACTATTGAAGGTTTCCAACAATTCCATGGCGTTAGTGAAAAGCGCCTTCATGGCGTTGGCTTCCCTAAGAAATGCTTCAAGCTCCTCCTGATTGTCCATATCATAGTATTCATCATTCATGGCCCAGTCGCCGATTTGTTCAGCAAGACCCACGAATCCTTCAGAGCTGGCCATGCCCGACATTTTCGAGAATTCGTCCAGAACATCGGAAATATCGGATTTCAGGAGCTTCACAGCGTCGGCCTCGCCAATCTTGTAAAGCTTGATGCCGTCGATGCAGAGGAAGGGATTGCTGCCTGAACCGCCATCAGACTTAAAGCCAAACTCCATGGTGAACTCTGAGGTAGGTGTAAACTCGATGGTATGTAGTGTCCATTCAGTGTCGTTGAATCCTGTCTCATCCTTCCAAGTGTCCTTGCGGCATACCACTCTGGAGAGGTTGCTGCCTTTGGTGGCATTCGGGTTGGTGTTGATAGCCCAGTACTCTAAGCGGTATTGAGCACAGGGCAGGTTTACCGTTTGTTTGTAGGTGGCAGCACCACCCCATCCGGCGCGCAGATACAGGAAAGCTTTGTTGTCGTCGCCATTGTGGGCCTCAGGCTTACTGGGCGTTACTAAGAATGTGGTGCCGTCGTCGGCAATAGGTATGGCAGTAGAGCCCAGATTGTAGGGAACGGTGCCAAAGTACACCCACTCAGGAGAGTCGCTACCGTAAGGGTAATATGACTTTCCTGTATAGCTCTTATCACCGGCTGTCCATCCGGCAATCTGGCCGAAGAATCCGTTCCAGGCTGGGGCGTAGCCGTCTGCACGTTTTCCCCTGCCGAAAGCATAGACGGTATTGTCCTCAGCCACATAGGCAAAGCTACGGTTTGACAGCACATGATCTGTGCTCACGATTTCCTTGGTGGCTCCGTCGGCCTGCCATGTCAAATCAGTGTCGAAGCCAGCGTTCTGGATGTAGTGTGTCACATCCTCTTCCTGGGCCATTGTGGGTAATGCCATCAATGCGCCCAATGCAAATAGTAGTCGTTTTTTCATAAAATAGTTAGTTTAAATATTTAGAATAAAAGTTAGTAAAATAGTTATTTAATAGGCAATGTAAGGATGAAACGGGCTCCACCGGTATATGTCTTGTCAAGTTCCAGGTTGCCGCCTAATTTCTGAGCCATCTGGCGGCTGACGGTCAGTCCCAGTCCAATGCCTTGTCGGAATGCGTCGCCCTTGACAAACTGGTTGAACACATCGTCCTGTTTGTTGGCGGGGATGCCGCAGCCTGTATCGGTAAGCGATATGACAATGTTGTTATCTCTTTGCATACAGTTCAGTTCAATATATCCACGTTGCGTAAACTTGATGGCGTTGTCCAACAGGTGTTCAATGATTTTTTCAAGGGTCTCGGTATTGGTTTGTATGCTGAGACGGTTCATGACCTTTGTGGTGTAGCGTAATTCCACGTTGGAGGTAACTTCGTCGCGGTGTTTATAGATGAGGTCAGAAAGAAACTGGTTGCAGAGTATGGTATCGTAGCGGGCGTAGTCCTGTGTACTCTCGGTATTAGCCGCCTGCAGCAGCTCGTCGACGATGCCGGTGATGGCCTTGACGTTTTCGCTGATACGTTCAATCAGTTCCTGTCGCTCCTCTTGAGGCAGCTGAATGTCGGGGTTGTTCAGTATTTCATTGAAGCCAGTGATGGCGTTCAGTGGTGTGCGCATCTCGTGACTGACGCGCTTGACAAACTCAGTCTTCATCTGGTCGGTCTCGCTCGCCATCTTCAGTGCTGCAGACAGTTGCTCATTCTTCCTCTCCAGTTTCAGCTGGTTGCGGCGGTGCAGATAGATCCAGACACCAAACATGCAGAGAATGAAGAGTGCCATGGCCAGCGTGAGGACGACCATACGCGAGCTGCGCTCCTCGGCTTGTATCTGTGCCTGCGTCATGCTGCTGGTGGCTGCCACCTTGTTTAGGTTGGCAGTAAAGTTGGCGGCACTCAGCGAGTCAATAGTGGCGCTACGCTTCACCAGTTCGTCCACAATGGCTGCATTGTCGCCTTTCATCTGAAAAATGTGAATGCGCAACTCGTGGCGTAATATAGAGACGGGGATATGTTGGTCGATGGTTTGCAAGGCCAGCTCATAGTAGCCTTTAAGTGCTTCGCTCATGGCCTGTAGCGGCTTGTCGTAAACGGTGGGCAAACTCTCTGTCCGCGTGCAAAGTTCTATATATTCTTCATTGGCCTTGTTGAAGTCAGACTTATTGTTAAGCCAAAAACTGATGGAGGCTTCCAGCGCCAGACTCTGCTGATAAAGCTCAGGAAACTCCTTGCTGAATTCTATACACTCGTCGTTGATATGCTGCGCCTCAACGGGTCGTAGGAATTTTAACAGGTTCACCATGCGCAGTTGTGCGCTAACCCACTGATGCTTGTTGTTGAAGTCGGCATTGTCGATGGCCGCCTGAAAGTATTCCTCGGCCTGAATCATGCATCCGCTCTTCTGAAATGCCTCGCCCAGTTGGGTGTTCTGCTCATAGAGGCTTTGCGCCTTTGTGTGACTAAATGATAAATGACAAATGAAAAATGATAAACCTACCACTATCATCCATCTGTTTCTTGCCATATGAGTTTTCATCTTATGCATTGTATTTATCATTTGTCATTTATTATTTAGGCAGAAGGCCGCAATGCCCGCCTCATGCACCATACGCCAAGGATGACGAAAGGAATGCTGAGTAGCTGGCCCATGTCAAGAGGCAGCGAGTTTTCGAAATTTACTTGGTTGATCTTCAGGAATTCCACGAAGAAGCGGAAGGTGAAGATGTAGGTGAGGCAGAGGCCGAAATAGAAGCCAGTGCCTAATTTGGTGGTTTGGTTGTCTTGTCTTTTAGTCGTGTTGGAAGTTTGTCCGAACAATTTTCTGTCGCTTCTGTAGATATAAAGCATGATGAAGAAGAGCGTCAGATAGGCAATGGCCTCGTAGAGCTGTGCAGGATGACGCGGCTCTGCTCCCATCGTGGCAGGATGGGCATTGAGGAAATAGAAGCCCCAGGGCATAGAAGTGACATTGCCAATAATCTCGCTGTTCATCAGGTTACCCAAGCGGATGAAGCAGGCAGTGATGCCTGTGGCAATGGCGATGTTGTCGAGCACCTGCCACAAGGGCACCTGATAGCGTTTGACATAGAGCCATAGCGCCAGCATCAGGCCCAGCGTGCCGCCATGTGAGGCTAAGCCCTCGTAGCCCGTTACCTTGAAGTCCCAGCCTTCGTAGCCCGTAAACTGTATGGGCAACAACATCTCTATGAATCCCCGCACACTGGTCAGGTAGTCCTGTGGCTGGTAGAAAATGCAGTGGCCCAGACGTGCACCGACGAGAATGCCGATGAAGCAGTAGAAGAACAACGGGTCAAATTTCTTGTCTTCTATCTTCTGATCCTTATACAGTCGTTTAACTACAAAATATGCCAGTGCCAGTCCAATCAACCAGCACAGTGAATACCATCGGAACGAGAGCGGCCCAATGTGAAAAGCCGTCAAATCCGGATTCCAAGTGATGAATAATAGCAAGTCTTTCATGTCGGTGGCAAAGATACATAGGTTCATTGTTCAGGCACAAAGGTTTCGAGAGCTTCCAAGCCGCGGCTGATGACCAAGCTGTCGCCATGAGGATAGACAGAGATGATGACCGGATACCACACAGGGTTGCAGTGGTCGCGCCATTCTTTAGTCTCCGGGTCACGACTCCCTTCCATGCGATACAGGGTATAGAGACCTTTTCCGCGGCTCTGCACATAGGCGGTGTAGGGTTCCGTCTGATAGTCATACATATCGTCATCGAAATGGAAGGTGGCCTCGCCGATGGCAGACAGGGTATCGCCATAGCGGGTGGGGTTGCTGCATGACTCACCGCTGAAGGTGATGGTGCCGCCCGTCTCCGGCTGGCGGTAGGTCACACCGAAGCGGGGCTTCGTGTCCTGCTGCTGTACGGGAATAGTCACCTGTACGTGACCCTTGGTCAGGCGGGCCAGTGAGTCGGGTGTCAGCCAGTCGCTCTCATTTCTCACCACATGTGAATAATCGTACTCCAGCTGATCAGTCAGATAGAACTCGGCAGCCCTCTCATAAGTCCAGCCGTCCATGATGGGCTGGTCGGAGTCGCCGCCGTTGATATTCCATTCTTCTTCGGTTTCTGTTTCTGTCTCTTCCTCGTCCTTGTCTTTGGAAGGCTTTGAACTACAGGCAGTCAGTATCAACAGCATCACTGGCAGCACAGCTAAGAGCGTGCTTAAAAGCTTGTGGGCTGATTGCTTCGTCTTCATAATACTTTATTTTTGTCTTTTACTGTCCCCCCTCTTATTTAGACGTTGAAGCGGAAGTGCATGATGTCGCCGTCCTGCACAACATAGTCCTTGCCCTCGACACCCATCTTGCCGGCTTCACGGACAGCGGCTTCTGAGCCGTACTTGATGTAGTCGTCATACTTGCAGTCCTATCAGCCAGCACAACGAGTACTAGCGGAACGACAGCGGTCCCAAGTGAAAGGCGGTCAGGTCAGGATTCCAGGTGATGAAAAGCAGGATGTTATTCATTGTGTTCATAACAATTTGCCTGCAAAGATACGAATAAGTGAGCGAAAATGCAAATTTATTAGCATTTTTCCGAGCGTGAGTATCTTC